>JAADFT010000090.1 GCA_013152765.1 Calditrichota bacterium
AACACAAGCTTCAACAAAGTCCCTTCGTCCCCGGCAATCCCCAGCATCTCCTGTCCGCGTCGCTGGGGGGATCCCGTCCGGCAGGAAGTTGCCCGTAACGTGATCTCGAGAAATCGTAACCCTGGCGCCGATACGCAGCGCGCAGGTAAGGACAGAAGTCGAAAAGCGGCTGCAAGTTGGCGCAGTCCAAATCCAGGTCAGCCGAGGGAGAACCAATGTCAGTCTGAAGATTGCCTTTCCGGCAGGGTAGAACAAGCGGGCTAATTGGAGCGAAACAGCGGCCCACCAGAGAAGCGAAAGGGACGGTTGACCCAGCTTCCCGACCTCACAACCCTTACAACCGTCCCTTCGACTCCCCTGGCGAAGCACTCAAGCGCGAGCAGTGTGCTACGACTTCAACTGGTAAGATTCGGGCACTTGAAACGCCCCGGGATCCAGAGCCCGCTTCTCGATCGAGAGCACCTCGCCGCTCATCTCGAAGACAACGTGCTTCGCCTGCTTCGTCGCTTTTTTCTGCCGTGCCTTGAGTGCTTTGACAGCCTTCTTCTTCAGGAAGCCCCCAAACGCCCCCTTCAAACTACCTGAACTCAGTCCAGACGCCTCCTGGTCGCTGGAACCGCGCTCAGCTTCCTGCTTTTTGCGCCGTTCCTCGGCCACGTGGTTCGTAGCGACCAGGCGGTACCTGTACCGCACGGGGTAACCCTTCAGCTTGGCCGCTTCGCGTCGAAGCTCTTCAAATTGCTCTTCGTAACCCTTCAACAGGTTAAGGACAACCTTCTGCTGCTCTGGCTCAAACCCCAGAACCTCAACCCAACGCCGGTTGAAATCCTGCATCTCGGCAAGCTGTGCTTGAGCCGCTTCGCTGAGCCAAACGTCGTCTTCAAAACGCAGCGTGTCCTTGATCCCCGTTTCGCGGTGGGTCCCCACTGTCTCCGTTGTCAGGAGCCAGTGGTGCGCTTCCCAGCCGTTTACCTTCGCATTCTCGTGCAGATCCGTAGCCCTGAAGGTCGGCTCCTCCCACTCGTACTCGGACTGATCAACTTCCTCTTCGGTCGCCTCAGGTTTTTCGGTTTCCGTAGAAGTCTCCGGCTCCGCCAATCGGTCGCGAAGCTGGTCGAATCGCAACTCCGAGTAGGTCCGGGTCTTGGGGTCGAGCACGTAGAGCGTCTTCGTGTCGAGACGCACAATTCGGATTTCTCTGCTTGTGCCCATGTGCCGCATGATGCTGCCCGTAAACCTGACCGCGCTCCCGACACGTCGCGCGTCGCCCTGCACGGCGGTGGTGTCCAGAATCTCAAAAGCGAACTTGCCCCCGATGCCCGGACTCGTAGTCTTCTCGACGACGACCACCTGGGCAGACCCGACGACCGCAAAACCGACCAGCAGGACGAATCCCACCAGCCAGGCCCAAATCAACCGTTTCACAACTCACCTCCTGCATCTCACAAAAATCGCTTCCCCCGCTTTCGGCAGGGCGGTCGCCGGGACAACCACTTCTTCACTTGCCCTTTCCCTTCCGGCTTGCTACATTGTACGCAAAGACGCCCTTGAGGACCGTGACCGGGGTCACGATTTGCAAATGGAACTGAATCCCGAAAAGCACGTTGACGCAGCTCACAATTTCCTGCACCGAACGCAGCTTCAGGGACGCCTGCCCACACGGGAAACACTCGAGGCGCTTCTGCAGCGCTACGCGCGTTTTCCGTACGAGAACGTGAGCAAGATTCTGAAGCTCCGTCGCCACTTCGACGACCAGACGCGCATCCGCCTGCCCGAGGAAGTGGTGGAAGAGCACTGGCGCTACCACTTCGGTGGCACCTGTTTTTCGCTCACCTTCACGCTGGAGACCATTCTCAAGACCGCCGGCTTTGCCTGCTACCCCGTGATGGCCCACATGCGGGCAGGTCAGAACACGCATTCCGCCCTGATTGTTTTTCTGGAAGGCGCACCACACCTTGTTGACCCCGGCTACCTGTTGCGGCACCCCTTGCGACTCGACAAGGATGTGCGCAGAATCTACCACACCTCGTTCACTGGTGTGGAGCTCCGTTTCGACCCCACTGACGAATCTTACAACGTCTGGACGTTCAATCGGCAGGAGAAAAAGTGGCGCTACAAATTCTGGGACAGGCCTACACCGCCGGGTGAATTTCTGCGTTACTGGCTGGACTCCTTCTACCGTCCAACCATGCACGGCATCTGCATCAGCCAGACTACCGAATCGGGTCTTTTGTACCTGCACAACCGTTACTTCCGTAGGACCACCCTGGACGGCAAAGAAACGAAGCGGCTGAAAGGAGATCTCCCTCCGGTCGTCGAGTCGGTTTTTGGCATCCCGGGCGAACTCGTGGAGGCCGCGCTGGCGGCGCTGGAAGACAACCTTCGCCTGGAGCGCGAGAGGGGAATCTTCAAACCAAAGGACTCGCGATGAAGCCCGAACCCGTGAAGCCAGTGAAGCTGTTCGCAGGCGTTCTTTACTCCGACGCCCAACGCCTCGAGCAGGCTCGCAAGCTGTGCGAAGAACGTTTCGGGCCGGTGGACTACGTCAGCGAAAGCTTCCCGTTCGACGTCACGGACTACTACGTGCCCGAAATGGGGGCACCAATCTACCGGGTGTTCTGGTCTTTCACTCAACTCTTCCCGCCCGAGGACCTGCCGCAGGTGAAGCTGGCAACCAACGAGATCGAGGACGCACTCAGCGAGGGTGGCAAACGACGGGTAAACCTGGATCCCGGCTACCTGGACTACGACAAAGTGGTCCTGGCCTCGGCAAAGTACAACGGGCAGAAAATCCACCTGGGCCACGGCATCTACGCAGATCTGACCCTGCACTACGAAAAGGGTCGCTTCAGCCCCTACCCCTGGACTTTTCCCGACTTCAAGAGCGGTCGCTACGAGAAAGTTTTTCTTCGAATTCGCGAACTGTACAAGCGCCAAATGCGCGACCGGGCAAGCCAGTAACGCGGTTCACCGAGCTTCACGACACAAGCAACGGGACTCAACGAGAAGCCAGTCCATTTAGAAGACCGGTTTCTGGTGGCATTTCAGCTTGGTGGTCCCTGTTTCTGTGGAGCTCTTTCCCCGCATCGCGCTCCCGGGTAAAAGCAGTCCGGGTCCAGAGCAGACACTGTGCACCATTTAAAGAGTTCAAGGTGCACGCGGCTCCGCATCCCCAAGGCGCGTGAAAACTGCACAAAAAGTGCAACCACACGCGGCCACCGAACATCTTAGTGGTGGATCCCGGTCAGAACGGAAAGTGCAGCGGACGACCATTTGAGTAACCTCGAGACGGTTGAGAAACTGGTGCCAAAGGGCAACGGGTGCGGATACTTGAGGATGAACTCAAACTCGTTGAGCAAGCGCGTGGGGGGAACCTGCGCGCCTTCCACACGCTTTACGAGGCCTACGCCGCCCCGTTGTACGCCTTCATCCTGCGGATGACGCGCTCGCGCGAAGACGCCGAGGATCTTTTGCAAAACACGTTCGTGAAAGCTTACAGAAACCTGAGTCGTTTCCGTGGCGACAGCCATTTTTCTACCTGGTTGTTCAGCATTGCGAAGAATGAGACGGTTTCTTTCCTGCGCCAGCACAAGCGCCGGAACGGCAAAGAACTGAGCCTGAACGACGTCTCGACGCCAGCGCTGTCGCTACCGGACGACGAGGATCCGGAGGTCGACGTACTGAACAGCGAGACCGAAGCGGTGCTACACCAGGCCGTTTCACACCTGCCGGAAAAGTACAGAGCAGCTTTTCTTCTCGGTGTGGTCGAGGGTTTGCCGTACGAGGAAGTTGGCAAGATTCTCAAGTGCACCGTGCCAAACGTCAAATCTCGAATTTTCAGGGCTCGGGCCAAACTGGCAAAATGGTTGCGAAAGCACTACCCGGAGTTTGCCGCTCTGGTCCCCGAGCGTTCGAAGAAACAGGAGGCGTAGTCTGTCGCGCTGTCTTCGGGCCACGGGTAACCACCCTAAAGCCTTGACCGTCTTACAGCAGTGTTCCAGAGGTTTTCCGGATGCGATGCAGAAAAGTCGAAAAACTTCTCCCGGCCTACGTTGACGGCGAGCTCTCCGAGCGAGTTTCAGCTCGCGTAGAGCAGCACCTGGCAACGTGCTCGCACTGCGCAGCTCTTCTTGAACTGCACCGCGGCGTGCTCACGCAGTGGGAAGGGCTTCCCGCAGTGGCACCTGAAAGAAATCTGTGGCCCGAAATTGTCGCCAGGATCACCGCCAGTCCCAAGCCCCGACGCTCGCGGCTTTCTGAGCTGTGGCAACCGGTTTTCGGCTTGCCTGCGCCGGTAGTGGGCGTTGCGCTTTTTCTGCTCGCCGTAGGGCTTGGACTGTTTTCCTACCGCTTCACGCACACATCGCCACGTCAGGTAGAGCGCGTAGCAGAAGCCTCCCAACCAGTGCAACCGAACACAAGCCCTGCGTACAGCGACGCTCCGCAGATTTTCGAGGCAGCGGCGACGATCCTGGGCGAAACGCGCAACCCCACTGCGGACAAGCTTTTGCCGACCAAGGCGGAGCTGGTTGGGCAGGCTGTGCTACAGCTTCAATCCGACCCGTTTCTTGGCAAAGAGCTGAAACCGCTTCTCGACGACGTGGAGATCGCCCTGACCGAACTCTCCGCAGCGGGAAGTCCGTCGTCTCAGACGACATTGCGCGACGTGCAGAAGCTGGTCCGCGAAAAGGACCTGCTGGTGCGTCTCTCGGTTGCCAAGGCAGTACTCAGCGCTCTGACCGAGGCCAACGACATGCCGCCCGAGATTCTGGCGGCCTACCTGCAACCGCCGAAGTGAGCCACGGTTAGTAAAAGCCTTTCGGAGTTCCGGTCGGCAAAACGGGACTGAGCGGAAGGTGGGACCACGCCAAGTCTGGTGCGGTTCCTTGCGGACAAGACGGGAGTACGATCTCGGAAGGCAAACAGAACGAGTCGCTACGCCTCTGAATTCGGTGGCGCTCGAAGAGTACTTCGGCGCCGGAAGAATTGGAAGGGCAAGAAACAGACAAAGGTCGGGTAGCCACAACATGAGGAAACGACGCAGTACCTCCGAGGGCCGGAGAGCTCATTTCCGACAGGTGAAGAGTCCATCAAGAGCGGCACGTACGCTCAGGACAGCGCTCGTCGCTCTCACACTTTCGCTGTTCGCGCTCGGCACCACGGCAGCCTCGCCCGGCCAGGCGGACTCGACGCGGTTCGAACTCAGAGCGCTGTTTTACAAAGCCAAGGCCGCCCGCGACGACCAGGCCTGGCGCAAGGCCGCCGACCTTTACCTGCAACTCAGTCAGGAACGGAAAAACAATCCCTACCGCGACGACGCCACTTTCTGGTACGCATTCTGTCTCCAAAAAGCCGGGGATTTGCAGGCGGCTGCACTCGCCTACGAACGCTACCTGGAAGAGCACCCCAACGGAAAGTACGCCGCTGCTGCCGAAGCACGGCTCCGCAATCTTCTTGACCGGCTCCCACAGGGCGAGAAAAGCAAAATCCGGCAGCTCATCCAGCAAATGCGGAACCGCAAGGAAAAGGAAACGCGGCGGCAGTTGATCGAAGCGCTGTCGCGAAGCAGCTCCGATCAGGACCTGCCACTGTTGATCACCCTCTTGCAGAAAGAAAAGGATCCCTCGCTTCGGGTTTTTCTGGTGCAAACGCTCGGCCGCAGTGGTGATCCGAGCGTGGTGCCTTATCTTGTGGAAGTCGCCAAACAGACCGACAACTGGGAGGTGTGGCAGGCCGCCGTCCGAGCGCTTGGCAGAATCACGGCGGACAACGCCTACCTGGAGCTTCTGCAGCTGATGAACGAAACGGACAGTCCGAAAGAACTGATAAGCATCGTGTGGAGTCTGGGACAGGCAGGCGGAGAAAAGCCGTTGCCGGTACTGGCCAACCTGGTGAGGCACCAGCAAGACAAGGGGGTTGTGACAGCCGCCCTCCGCGAAATCGCCCGCATCAGAACAGAAGCAAGCTGGGACACGCTGGTAAACCTGGCCCTCGACCCTTCTTTGCCGCTGGACACGCGCGTCCAGGCGGTTCAGCTTTTGCCCCCGACCCTCTACAAAACCAAGCTGAACGCAGAAACTGTGCACGCTCTCCTGCAAGCAGCCCAAGAAGAAGGTTCAAACGATTTTCTCCGCGCGGTTTTGCTCGCCACGACCGGAGTGAGCAACGACACCTGGGACAAGATCAGTCCGGAGCTTTTCGCCCTGATTTCACCCGACGCGCCACTCAAGGTCGATGTCCTGCTTCTGAGTGCCTTCGCCCGACGTGGACCGGGTCGGGTTCCGGCGGAACGTTTCCTCGAACTCTGTGACCGTTTCGATGAAACCCCGCTGAGGATGGAAGTTCTCCGCGCCCTGAAGCGTCAGGACCCGGATCTCGCAGCGGAGGGCCTGAAACGTTTGTTGCGGCAGGACCAGCCGCTTCCGGATCTGGACAAGCTCGTGTCCTTCGTCCCCCCGGAGAAAGCAGTAGCCATCCTCCAGGACGCACTCTCCAGCGACGATCCCAGCCGCAGGCAGGACGTTGTGCGAGCGCTGGCTTTCCTCGCATTTCGGGCGCCCCGGGCGACTCAGTTGCTGGTTCAGATCGCAGAAAGCGACCCGGACTACGAAGTTCGCCAGGCCGCGTTCCGGGCACTCTCGCGAATGAGCTCCCCTGAAGCACAAGAAGCCGTGCGTCGGCTGGCAAACGAGTTCTACAGGTAGCGCCTTTGCCAGTTGCAGGTCCCCTCCAAACATTTCCTGCAAACATTTTTCGTCTTTCTCTCGTCTAAACGGGTGCCTGCCGGGTTACCAACGCAGCACACCGTTCTGGTGCGCACAGCGGCCGTTCCACACGGACTGACCTTGCCTTGCGGTGTTGGGTCTTGGGGAAAAGACAGGAGACGAAGCATGAAACGGGCCCTCCTTGCAACCGGAGTGCTGACTCTTTTGCTGGTCAGCGCCGTCGGCGCGCAGACAATCCGCAAAAGCGGACGCTACACGGTGATCGAGATCGAAAAGGAATTCGACGTCGGCAGGGGCGGTCGACTCAAAGTGGTGGACGCCAGTGCAGACGTCACCGTAACCGGCTGGGGAGGCGAGAAGGTCGCCGTCCACGCGGTTGTTCGCATCAAGCGCGCCAGCCGCAAAGAAGCAGAAGAAGTGGCGCGCCAGGCGGAATCGGCCTGCGCAAAGCAGGGCAACACGGTTGTGATTGAAGGAGACCGATTGTCTGGGCGGGATGTCAACAGTCGGTTTGAAATTCGCGTCCCGCGCCAGTTCGAC
>JAADFT010000091.1:0-7058 GCA_013152765.1 Calditrichota bacterium
GGCTCCTCGGCCCAACGCTTTCGCGCCCTGGCAGCCTCACCGCTCCCCACGCTTCGCACCGGAAGCAATTTCGACGCCCAGGCCTTTCCACGCGGCCGAATGACCACCGCGGCGTCCGCAGGGTCGAGCGTGGCCAGCACCTGTTCCACGCGGTCGCAGGCTTCCTGGAAAAGGCTGCCCCGCGGCGTGGCGACCTGCATGCTGTAGGAGTCGTCCAGCACAACTGCAGCAGCCACCCGAGACCCCACCGCTTTCGGATTCACGCCGGGCGGCACCACCACCGGCCGCGCAAACGCCAGCACAGCCAGAGCCACGGCCAGTGTTCGCAGCAGAAGCAGCAGCCACTCCCGCAAACGGAAGCGGCGGATTTCGGTTTGTTGCAGCTCTTTGAGAAAGCGCAAGCTGCTGAACGGCAGAACCTTCGCGCGTCGGCGGGCGAAGAAGTGGATGAGCAGGGGAAGGGTCACCGCAGGTAAGGCGTACAGCACCGAAGGGTTCAGGAAAGTCAAGGGCGAACCTCTCCCGGGAAGAATCCCAACAAAACCAGAGCGTACGAAGACCGGAAATCCAGGTCACCTGGTCGAAAAGCGCAAACAGGTCGGGTGTGCAGATCTGTCAATCTTCTTCCTTTCGCCACCACTTCACGATTTTCTCCCGCAAACCCGACTTCTTCTTTCGGGACGTCTCGAGCGGCAGGGGTTGAGGCGGCTCCAGCACTTCGCCGCGCAAGACGCGCGCCTGGTTGTCGTGGAAGAGCATTCTGGCCCACTCTTCACCGAGCCGTTCCGCCACCAGGTCGTAGGCCCGCCGCAATTTCGGTGGGCGTCCCTGGGTGTCGTGCGCGTCGCTGGCCACGAAGTGCACCAGGTGCGCATCCAGAAGCTTCCAGGCGGTCTCCTTCACCGTGGACCCGAATCGACCCGTCAGACTGCCCGCGTTGACCTGCAGCAGAGAGCCGCGTTGCACGAATTCAGCGGCGCGTTCGGGTCGCCCGATGATGCCCGCATTTCGCTCCGGGTGGGCGATGATCGGCGTCCGCTCTTCCATCATGACCTGGAAAAAGTGCTCGGCAGCAAAGACCGGGATGCCCTGCATCGGAAACTCGATCAAGAAGTAGCGTCCGTTGTCAGCAAGAGTCGCAATTCGGTGGTTCAGGTCGATTTCGGGTTCGATGTAGATCTCCGAGCCCAGGTGCAACTTGATTGGCAGGCCCTTTGCCTGAGCTTCGGCTTTGAGTTCCTCGAATCGGGCGAGGATTTCCTTCTCACGCTGAAACTCAAGATTGCTCAGGATGTGCGGCGTGGCGACAATTTCCGTGATGCCGTCTTCCACCGCAATTTCCAGCATTTCCAGACTGACCTGCAGAGATCCAGGGCCGTCGTCGACCTGCGGAATGATGTGCGAGTGGATGTCGATCAAATCTGGAACACCTCTGCGGTTTGAACGGACGCTGGGTTACGTCGGCTGGGCTTCCTTCCAGTGGATTGCCTGGGCGAATTCCCTCAGAAGCCGCTGTCCCCCCGATCCTTCCAGAACGTTCCCTGTGACCACAAAACGCGCACCCGCCTGCACCTTCCGGTGCGCCTCCTCCGGCGTACGAATTCCGCCCCCCACGATCACCGGAATCGACACGTAGTCGGCCACTTCGCGAACCATTTCGTCGGGCACCGGGTACTGAGCGCCACTACCGGCCTCCAGGTACACCAGCTTCATGCCCAGGTACTCCGCAGCCAGCGCGTGCGCTTTGGCGATGTCCGGTTTGTGCCGAGGAATCGGCAGCGTGTTGCTCATGAACTCGGCGCTGGTCATGCGTCCCGACTCGACCAGGATGTAACCGGTGGCGATCGGCTCGATGCCGACTTCTTTGATCAGCGGGGCAGACACCACCTGGTCACCGATCAGGTGCGTGGCGTTGCGGCCACTCACCAGCGACAGGAAAAGGATCGCGTCCGCGTGGCTGCACACCTGCCGTGGACTGCCCGGGAAGATGATCACCGGGACCGAGGCCACTTCAGCCACCGCTTTCACGGTCTCGTCAAATCGATTTGTCAGCAGGAGGCTGCCGCCAACCAGCAGAGCGTCCGCTCCGGCCTCCTGCGCGGCGACCGCCATTTCCTGGGTTTCAGCCGGCTGCTGCTTGTCCGGGTCGAGCAAAACCAGGTACCCTGCACCCTTCGCTTCAGCCACGGCCAGCAGATCGTCGTAAACCGCCACCTCGCGTCCCGACTCCCTGGTTCGCTGCTTACTTCGCCCGAAGAACTTCCTGAACGATGCCTGGCACCGCCTCCAGAACCTCGCCGAGCTTCTCGATTTGTTTTACGCCAGCCTGGGCCATGTGCGGACGCCCGCCACCGCCACCGCCTGCCACGGCCGCAGCCTTGCGCACAATCTGGTCCGCACGCACACCTTTCTCCACAAGATCTTGCGTCACCACACACACGAGAGAAGCCTTGCCGTCGATCACCGTGGCCAGCACACCAACGCCAGAACCGATCTCAGCACGCAGCAAGTCGGCCAGGTGCTTCAGTTCGTCGACATCAGCAGCCTCGGCTTTGGCGCTGACCACGCGAACGCCGTCCACCTGCACGGCAGACTGCAGCCACTGCTTCACCTGGTCCTTACCGCCGCCCATCCGCGCTTCGCGCAGCCGCTTCTCGAGTTCACGGCGCTCTTCAAGAAGCGCTTTCACCCGTTCCACCAGCTCCTCGCGGCGCGAATTGAGCAGTTGCTGAAGCGCGTCAAGACGTTTCTCGTCCTCGACAATCACCTCGTGTGCCACCAGCCCGGTAACGGCCTCGATGCGCCTCACACCGGCGGCCACAGCGGACTCCGACACGATGTGGAAGTAACCG
This sequence comes from Calditrichota bacterium, assembly GCA_013152765.1. Classification (GTDB taxonomy): domain Bacteria; phylum Zhuqueibacterota; class Zhuqueibacteria; order Oleimicrobiales; family Geothermoviventaceae; genus Geothermovivens. The sequence continues at coordinate 2,853 of JAADFT010000091.1, forward strand.
ATTTCGCCCGTGGCCCGCACGTGCGTGCCGCCGCAGAGCTCACGGGAGTAGTCGTCCACTTCCACAATTCGTACCCGGTCGCCGTACTTCTCACCGAACAGCGCTACCGCACCCCGCCGTTTGGCTTCGTCAAACGACACAATTTCCCACTTCACCGGGTAGTTGGCCACGATCGCTTCGTTCACCATCCGCTCGATCGCTTCCAGCTCCTCCGGTTTCACCTTCTCGAAGTGATTGAAGTCGAAACGCAGGTAGCGGGGGTGCACCAGCGAACCGGACTGCTGCGCGTGCTCGCCCAAAATCGTCCGCAACGCCTTGTGAAGCAGGTGCGTAGCCGTGTGGTTGCGCTCGGTGGCCCGGCGCTTTTCCACGTCGATCCTGGCCACCACCGTTTTGCCAACCAGACCCGCCAGCTCCTCTTCAGACGCACCCTCGACAAAGTGCAGGTAGCGGTCACCGGTTTTCTGCGTGTCGACCACACGGTACTCGCGGCCGTCAGCGATTAGCACACCCGTGTCGCCCACCTGGCCGCCGCTCTCAGCGTAGAAAGGCGTCTCTTCCAGGATTACCTTGTTACCCAGAACCGCCAGGACTTTGGTCTCCGTCTCGTCTTTGGTGTAGCCCACGAAGCGGGTGGGCGGAATGTCGGCGCTGATTTCCGTAGCCGCCTCCGCTGCCGCAGCTTCGAACGTGGAGGCTTTCTGAGAGCGCTCGCGCTGCTCGGCCATCAGACGGTTGAACCCTTCCTCGTCAACGGTCAGGCCGCGCTCGCGAGCCATCAGTTGCGTCAGATCGAGCGGGAAACCGTAGGTGTCGTGCAGGAGAAAAGCCACGTCGCCCGGGAAAACCTTTTCGCCAGCGGCGAGCACAGCCGCTGCTTTCTGCTCGAAAATCTCGAGGCCGCGGTCGAGCGTGCGTCCGAAGCTTTCTTCTTCGGTCTTGATGACGCGCTCGATCAGCTCCTGGCGTTCCCGGATTTCCGGGTAGAAATCGCCCATCACGTCGGCCACGGGCTGCACCAGCCGGAAAATGAATGGCTCGTGCATGTCCAGAACGCGCCCGAACCGGGCCGCCCGACGAAGGATGCGCCTCAGCACGTAGCCGCGACCTTCGTTCGACGGCAGCGCACCGTCGGCGATGGCGAAGCTGAGAGCGCGAATGTGGTCCGCCAGCACCCGAAAAGCAACATCGGGCTCGCCAAAACCGCCCGTGTAGGTTTTTCCCGTGAGCTCCTCGATTCGCCGAATGATCGGCTGGAAAAGATCGGTGTCGTAGTTGCTGGCCTTGCCCTGCAACACCGCCACAAGGCGCTCGAGCCCCGCTCCCGTGTCTACGTGTTTCGCCGGGAGTTCGTGCAGCTCTCCGTTCTCATCCCGGTTGTACTGGATGAAAACCAGGTTCCACAGCTCGATGAAACGCGCGCAGCCGCCGTTCACCTGGCAAACGTGGTTCGGGTCATCCTTCTTGTCGCAGTACTCCGGCCCGCGGTCGATGTGAATTTCCGTGCAGGGACCACAGGGACCCGTTGTGCCCATTTCCCAGAAGTTGTCCTTGTGGCCAAAGCGCAGGACTCGCTCCGGGGGCAGGTCGGTCACCTCGGGCCACAGCTCTGCGGCCTCGTCGTCTTCCTCGAACACCGTGGCCCAGAGGGCCTCCTTCGGAAGACCCCACTCCTCGGTGAGAAGCTCCCAGGCCCACTGGATGGCCTCCCGCTTGTAGTAGTCGCCGAAGGACCAGTTGCCAAGCATTTCGAAGAAGGTGTGGTGGTAGGTGTCGCGCCCCACCTCTTCCAGGTCGTTGTGCTTACCCGACACGCGGATGCACTTCTGGACGTCGGCCGCCCGTTTGTATGGGCGGGTACCGATTCCCAGAAAAACATCCTTGAACTGGTTCATGCCCGCGTTCGTGAACAGAAGCGTGGGGTCGTCTTGAGGCACAACCGGCGCGCTCGGCACAATTGTGTGGCCGTGCCGCCGAAAAAACTCCAGAAAAGAAGAGCGAACCTCTGCAGCGGTCATCTGTTTCGATTTCTTCGTCATGGTTGTCCGTCGTCGCTCGCTTGAGTGTCCAGGGATTGGAGGTTCTGCCACTGCTCGAGAATATCCGAAATGATCTCCCAGCTAAAACCGCGTCTGGCCAGGAAATCAGCAACGCGTTTCTTCACTTTTCGTTCGTCGGGCTCGTTCCGGTAGCGCCGCACCCGCGCTCGTGCCAGCTCCAGCGCAAGCGTGCGTTCGTCCCGTTCGGCGTAGGCGGCTTCCACCGCTTCCGCCACGATTGCGTCAGCGAGCCCCTTGTTCCGCAGTCGCCACTCGAGCTCGCGTCGCCCTACCGGGTGTGTGGCCAGCTGGGACCTGGCAAAATCGACTGCAAAACGCGCGTCGTTCAGGTATCCCTGTTCGCGGAGCTTGGCCACGGTCTGCTCTACCACATCCGGGCCAAAACCGATTTCCTTCAGCCGCGACCGCATCTCGTGCTCGCTGCGGTCCCGCGAGGCCAGCAGCCTGTAGGCGCGCTCGCGAGCCTTGCGACGCTCGCTTTCCTCGCGCACTTGCGCAAGCCTGGCGTCGTCGAGCTCCGCCCCCTCGTACAGTTGAAATTCTACCAGCAGGTCGGCATCCACACCGAAAGCGAATTCGTCGTCCACAAAAATCGAGAAGCGGTTCTTTCGCCGTTTCTGCGGCTCGATCCGCGTGATTCGGTGCGTGGTCATCCACAAACCCGCTGGTTACCGCCAGACCTCCTTCGCGGCTTTCATCACGCCTTCACAGGGGCCTCTTCTTTCTCAGCCTCCTCCTCTTCCGGCAAAAGGCCGAGAGCCTTGCGCACTTTCAGCTCGATTTCCGCGAGAAGGTCGGGATTTTCCTCCAGGTAACGCCGCACGTTTTCGCGTCCCTGCCCTAAGCGCTCCTCGCCGTACGAGTACCAGGTCCCGCTCTTTTGCACGATGTTGTGTTCCACCGCCTGGTCGAGCAAATCGCCAACCTTGGAAATGCCACGGCCGAACATGATGTCGAACGTAACCTGCCGGAAGGGAGGCGCCAGCTTGTTCTTCACGACCTTCACAATCGTGCGGTTGCCAAGCACGCGGTCGCCGTCTTTGATGGAAGCAATTCGGCGAATGTCGAGCCGCACAGACGCGTAGAACTTCAGCGCCCGCCCGCCGGTGGTGGTTTCTGACGGCCCGAACATGACACCGATTTTCTCGCGGATCTGGTTGATGAAGATGACACAGGTGTTGGACTTCGAAATGGCGCCGGCCAGCTTGCGCATGGCCTGCGACATCAGGCGCGCCTGCAGACCCATCTGGGCGTCGCCCATGTCGCCTTCGATTTCGGCGCGCGGCACTAAAGCCGCCACCGAGTCCACCACGATCACATCCAGGGCGCCGCTGCGCACTAAAGTCTCCGCGATTTCCAGAGCCTGCTCACCCGTGTCGGGCTGGCTCACGAGCAGGTTCTCGATGTCCACACCCAGCGCCTTGGCGTAGGTGGCGTCCAGCGCGTGTTCGGCGTCGATGAAAGCCGCCAGTCCGCCCTGCTTCTGCGCCTCAGCAATGATGTGCAGGGCCAGTGTGGTTTTGCCCGAACTCTCCGGCCCGTAGATCTCCACGATCCGGCCTCGCGGCACGCCGCCAATTCCCAGGGCAGCGTCTAAAGAAATCGAGCCCGTGGGAATGACGTCCACTTTGACGCGGGCCCGGCCGTCGCCCAGCCGCATGATGGAGCCCTTGCCAAACTGGCGGTCAATCTGCGCCAGCGCCAGCTCGAGCGCCCTCTCTTTTTCGCTTTTTTCTGAGGCCATTTTCCCGCCTTCCAATTAATCGATCGAAATCTTTGCCAATGGCGTGTACACGGCTCCCGTGGGTTTGAGATCGCTCTTCATTACAACGACCTCCGCAACCTCAAAGGTTCCCAGAGCCACCTGGCGATCCCGCAGATCTTCCGTCACAGGTCGCACACCGCCGATTGCCTTCACCCGACCAAGTGTGAGATGAGGCTTGAACGCCCGCTTTTCGCGTTCGAAACCCAGTTTCTCCAGCTCCTTTTCCAGACGAGCTTGAATTTGACCGAGTCGGCCTCCTTCGTCCTCCACACCGACCCACAACACGCGCGGCCCACCCCAGCTCGGGAACGCTCCCGTTCCCTCTACAGTCAGGCGTGGTCGCTCCACGTCCGCCACGGCTACCTTCACCGCCTCGGCGAT
>JAADFT010000091.1:7067-14311 GCA_013152765.1 Calditrichota bacterium
TCCTCGACGTTGCCCAGGAACTTGAGGGTCACATGCAGCCCTTCCGGGCGCGTCCAGCTAATCCTGGCCCCGTACCTTCGCAGGTCCGCCTGGAGGTCAGCCAGCTCGCGCTTCACCCGCTCCGGAAGTTCAACGGCAATGAATGTGCGGATTTTGGGCATTCTGGAGTCTTCAGCTCTCTCGTGAAATCGGCGGAGAAATCCTCGTCACCTTTCTTCTCTGACGATTTTCCCCAGCTCCCGCCAAAGAACCGCCAGCGCCGCCTGAGTGGCCCGGAACTTGTTCTCCAGCCGGTCTTTCCGAAACTGATGCTTCTCCACGTAGGAACCATCCGGACCGGCAAAACCGATGTAGACGAGTCCCACAGGCTTCTCGGGGGTACCGCCCGTTGGACCGGCAATTCCCGTTGTGCTAACCCCGAAATCTGTGCCGGAGATCCGGCGTACACCCTCGGCCATCTCGCGCGCCGTTTGCTCGCTCACAGCGCCGTGACGCGCCAGGGTCTCCTCGCGAACACCGAGGATCTGCATTTTCGACGCGTTGCTGTACGTCACAACGCCGCGGTCAAAGTAGTTCGAGCTGCCCGACACATCCGTGAGGCGGTTGGCCAGGAGCCCGCCGGTGCAGGATTCGGCCGTCGCCACCGTCTTGCCCGTCTTGAAAAACAATTCCGCGACGACCTCTTCCAGCTTCTGGTCATCACGACCGTAGATCCACTTACCCACGCGCTGCCGAAACCACGCTTCTGCCTCGTCGAGCAGTTTCTCGGCAGTGGCAGCGTCGAGCGGCCCAACGCTCAGGGCAATGTCCACTCCCGCAAATTGCGGCAGAAACGCCACCTTCACACCGCGACTCTCAACCTCGCGCGGCTCGCCGAGCAGCTCGTACAGCGCAGATTCCGCAATGCCGGTCGTCCTCAGCACGCGCCTCCGGAAAACGAGGCCGCCACTGAACTCTCGCAATGTGGGCACCACGTAGGCATCCGTCATGTGCCGCATTTCGGAGGGCACACCCGGGAGAACGAAGCAGTGCTTGCCGTCGCGGCGAAAGTGAAAACCGACGGCCGTGCCGATCGGGTTGTCAATCAAAATGGCGCCCTTCGGAAGCCAGGCCTGATCCTCGTTGGGAGCAGGCATCTCCATGTTGCGCCTGGCAAAGGCTTCCCGGACCTTCTGCATGATTTCCGGGTGGAACTCCAGCTCCACGCCGCAGAATTCGGCAACGGCTTTCTTCGTGATGTCGTCGTGCGTGGGACCGAGGCCGCCGGTGGTAACCAGTACATCTGCTCGCCGCCACGCCTCTTCCAGCGCCGCGACGATCTCGTCGCGTTCATCACCAACCGTGACGGCGCGTCGCACCAGCACGCCCACCGAGGCAAGTGCTCGACCCAGGTAGGCAGCGTTGGTGTTCACCGTGTGCCCGATCAGCAACTCGTTGCCAATTGTCAGGAGCTCGGCTTTCACGATTCACTCGTACTCGGCAGGATGCACACACGCGAACGAAGTAACACAACGGGATCAGAAAACAGCAGCTACGAGCCACCTGAGCAGCAACGTTGCAACAGCGGCGTAGAGGCCCGCCACCACGTCGTCCACCATCACACCCCAGCCGCCGGGCAACGACTGCGCCGTGTCGGCCGGGAACGGTTTCACCACGTCAAACACGCGGAACAGCAGAAACGCCAGGATCAGCGACAGCGTCCCGCCGCCCGTCCCAAGTGCAGCGAGCAGCATCCCAACGACTTCGTCGATGTTGATTTTGCCCGCGTCGTGACCGTAATCGCGCTCTGCCTCGCCGCTCGCCCACACCCCGACGGCAAAAACGACCAGGCTCCAGAGTACGAGCCCCCAGAAACCCGGACTGCCAAGGGCGAGCAGGAGGATCAACACAACGAGGGCACCGACGGTACCGGGCGCCACCGGGAAGAATCCAGTGTAGGCAGTTGTGGCCAGAAATCGAGCGAACGCGCGCACGGTCCCTCGCTTCAGTTCAAAGGCACGATGGCCCGGTAGAAGGAAAGCACGATGTTGCGAACATGACTCCGGTTTTCCACCAGGTAGATGACGCCCGTCAGGACGGTGTAGAGCGTCACAAAGGCCATCATCTTGTCGATTGCCCCCGTGCGTTCAATCCACGCCACCAGACCTCCGAGCGCTGTGGTGCCCGAGGCATGTTTCAGTCGCGCCAGGTGGTAGATCAAAATCACGTAGATCGCGACGATCTGGGTCGTGGTCTTGAATTTGGCAACGTACATCGTGTTCACAGGCCTGTCGGTAAACATGGCGTACCAGCGCAGGCCCGTCACCACCACGTCCCGGATGGCGATGGCAAGCACCATCCAGCCACGCACGTAGCCCCGCAGCCACAACGCCGTGAAGGCCGAAATCATCAGCACTTTGTCGGCCAGGGGATCGAGGAACACGCCCCAGCGGGTCACAGCGCCGCTTCGCCGGGCGACGTAGCCGTCGTACCAGTCCGTGATGGACGCCAGAAAAAAAATGCCGAACGAGGCGTACTGCAGACCCACGCTGTCGGAAAGAAACGTCGCCAGGAAGGCGGGCGTCAGCAGAATTCTCAACGTGGACAGCTGGTTGGGTCTCGACATCACCTCGTTCGGCCTCGCAAAACGTCCGTCTTTGTCAGGCAGCCTGCTCTTTCGGCTTGGTTGCCTCGACCATCCGGAGCAGATGCTCCCAACGATCGTCAACCCACTTCTGAGCAGCCTCGAGCAGGTGCTTGTTTTCTTCTCGGAACAGATGGCGGAAACGGCCCTGATGCTTCATGAACTCGGTCACGGGCAGTTTCTGCCGCGGCTTGTAGTTGAGCTTGTAAACGCCGTTTTCCACCTCGTACAGTGGCCAGAAGCACGTTTCAACGGCCAGGCGCGACAACTCGACGCCCATGTCTTCTTTGAAACGCCAACCCGGGGGGCAAGGTGCCAGAATGTTGATGAACGTCGGCCCTTCGATGGAAAGAGCCTTCTCCACCTTGCGGTTCAGATCCTTCCAGTGGCTGACCACAGCCTGGGCAGCGTAGGGAATGCCGTGAGCAGCCATGATCTCGGTCAGCGGCTTGGGGTACTGAGTCTTGCCCGGGCGCACCTTGCCAACCGGGGCCGTTTTGGTGTCGGCAGAGAAAGGCGTTGCACTGGAGCGCTGAATGCCCGTGTTCATGTAGGCTTCGTTGTCGTAGCAGACGTAGAGCATGTCGTGCCCACGCTCCATTGCGCCCGAGAGCGCCTGCAGACCGATGTCGTACGTACCGCCGTCACCACCGAAAGCGATGAACTTGATCTTCTTGTTCGGGTCGATCTTGCCCTGGCGCTTGAACGACTGGTAGGCGGCTTCTACGCCGCTAATCGTCGCAGCCACGTTCTCGAAAGCGTTGTGAATCCACGGCACACGCCACGACGTGTACGGGTAGATTGTGGTGACCACCTCCATGCAACCGGTGGCCGTGCCCACAACAACGCCGTCTTCCGGATTGATCGAACGCATTACGTGATGAAACGCAACAATGGGAATGCAACCCGAGCACGCCCGGTGTCCCGGGGCAATGTACTCAGGCCGCTTTGCCAGTTCTCTCAGCGATGCCATCGTCTTTCCTCCTAAATCTGATCCAGACCGGTCTGTTCGGTCCAGAAATCGCGTCTATTCGCGCAGTCCGAGGTAGCCAACCCACTTGTCGACCTTTCCGGTGTCCACGATCTTCTTCAGGTCATTGAAAGCCGACTCGATGTGATGCGGAAAGATGTCGCGGCCACCAAGACCGTACAGGTAGTTCACCAGGATGGGCGGATCCTGAGCGCCGTAGAAGGTGCTCCGAATGTCTGTGTAAACCGGCCCGCCCATGGAGCCGAAAGCCGCCGCCCTGTCGAGCACCGCCACGGCTTTCACATTCTTCAGAGCATTCGTGATGCGCTCGTAGGGGAACGGCCGGAACATGCGAATCTTCAACAGACCGACCTTTTCTCCTTTGTCGCGGAGTGCGTCCACCACCTCTTTCGCAGTACCGGCGGTGGAACCCATCACCACGATCGCCCTCTCCGCGTCGTCCAGCTGGTATTCCTCGACGATGTCGTAGTGGCGCCCCGTCAGCTCGCCGAATTCCTTCGAAACGCGTTCCACGGCCGCGGGGGCGTGCAACATGCCTTCGATCTGCTGCCGTTTGTGCTCGAAGTAGTAGTCCGTCAGGTCGAGCGGACCAACCGTGTAGGGATGATCGATGTCCAGCAGCTTGTGCTCCGGCTTGTACTCGCCCACGAACTTCTGGACTTCCTCGTCCTCGAGCGTGTCGATTCGTTCCAGGGTGTGGCTGAGGATGAACCCGTCCAGCGTAATCATCACCGGCAGGAGCACGTCTTTCGTCTCCGCGATCCGCACAGCCATGATGGCGTTGTCGTAGGCCTCCTGGCTGTTCTCCGAGTAAAGCTGAATCCAGCCGGAGTCCCGCGCGCCCATCGTGTCAGAATGGTCGCAGTGGATGTTGATCGGCCCACTCAGGGCGCGGTTCACCACAGCCATCACAATTGGCAACCGCAGCGACGCTGCAATGTACACAATTTCCCACATCAAGGCCAAACCGTTGGCGGCCGTGGCCGTCATGGCCCGCGCCCCAGCAGCACTGGCGCCCACCACGGCGCTCATGGCGCTGTGTTCCGATTCAACCAGGACCAACTCCGTATCTACCAAGCCGTCCGCGTGGTACTCCGCGAACTTGTGCATCAATTCCGTCTGAGGGGTAATGGGGTAGGCTGCCACCACATCCGGGTTAATCTGGCGCATGGCTTCGGCAACCGCCTCGTTCCCCGTGAGAGCTAAGATTCTGGACATTCGCGCCTCCACCAAGCTACATTTCTCGAACCAGCTCCAAAGCGTTCGCCTTGTCAGGGCACTCTTTCACACAGATCCCGCAGCCTTTGCAGTGATCGTAGTCGATCCCCACCATCTTGCCGTCCTCGAGCAGAATGGCGGGCTCAGGGCAGTACAACCAGCAGAAAAGGCACTGGATGCACCGCTCCGGGTACCACACAGGCTTGAATGTCCGCCAACTACCGGTTTCGTATTCGATCGAATTGCCGGGTTCGAGAATGTTCCCGCCAATCGGAATTTCCTTCCAGGTCTTCTCTTTCATTTCTTCTTGACCTCCTCGTAGGCCCGCTTAATCGCCTCTACGTTCATGTCCGCGATGTCAGGTGAGAACTTCTTGCTGAACTTGTGACGCAGATCTTCCACGAGCACGTCAAATGGAAGCACTTCCGTAGCGCCGACCAGCGCTCCCAACATCGCGGTATTCGGGATGGGCCTTCCGATGGTTTCGAGAGCCACTTTCACGGCATCAATCACGTAGAGATCGAAGCCGTCTTTGCCCAGCCTTGACTGGACTTCTTCTTTACTCATCGAGGTGTTCACCAGAATGGTGCCACCCTGCTTGAGCCCTTCGGTCACGTCCACGGCTTCGATCAACGTCTCGTCAAAAACCAGCACAATGTCTGGCGATTCTACCGGGCTGTGCAGGCGAATCGGGGTATCGGAGATACGGGTGTAAGCACGCATCGGCGCTCCAGTTCGCTCAGGTCCGTACTCCGGAAAGGCCTGAGCGTACTTGCCAACGTCGATGGCAGCTTCTGCCAGCAACAACGCGGCCGTCTTCGCTCCCTGACCTCCACGCCCGTGCCATCTGACTTCCGTCATGCTCTTCGACACGGTTCTCACCTCTCTTTGTGTTGCGTTCCCACAGCGACAGTCACAGCTACAAGTCGATCCGGCCTTCTAAAGCCCTTGCCAGGGTGATCTCGTCGGCGTACTCCAGATCCGAACCGACGGGAATTCCCCGGGCAATTCGGCTCAGTTTGATCCCCAGGGGTTTGATCAACTGTGCGAGGTAGATTGCCGTTGCCTCCCCCTCGGCGTTGGGATTCGTGGCAACAATGACCTCGCGGACTTCGCCCCCCTGCAGTCGTTGCACCAGTTCACGAACCCTGAGATTCTCGGGACCGATGCCATCCAACGGTGAGAGTGATCCCCCGAGAACGTGGTAAAGCCCACGGTACTGCCCCGTCTTCTCGAGGGCCAGCACATCGTTGGGCTGTTCCACAACACAAATGGTCGACCGATCACGCGCCGGATCTCTGCAAATCGGGCAGGGATCCTCTTCGGTCAGATTGAAACACACAGAACAGTAGCGGACCTTCTGCTTTAGCTCTGTCAAACTTTGTGCCAGCTCAGAGACCTGCTCCTCAGGAATCTTGAGCAGGTAAAACACCAGCCGCTGAGCCGACTTTCGGCCAATTCCTGGAAGCCGCGACAGTTGCTCGATGGCCCGCTCGATGGCTGGAGATGTGTACAGCATCGACTAAAAGCCAAGCCCCGGCAGCTTCATGCCCGCCGGCAACATTCCACCGCTAACCTCGCCCATCTTGGAGGCCGCCAGCTCCTGGGCCTTCTCCAGCGCCTGACTCACAGCCGCCAGGATCATGTCCTCCAGCATCTCCACATCCTCCGGGTCAACAACTTCCGGATCGATGTGAACCTCGAGGACCTGCTGGCGCCCGTTTGCCACCACGCGCACCATCCCTCCGCCGGCGCTGCCCTCCACCGTGAGATCAGCCAGCTCCTCCTGCACTTTTTCCAGTTTCTGCTGAAACTGCTGAGCCTGCTTCAGAAGCTGGTTCAAACCGCCTTTCAGCATGTCGTCGTCCTCAAAAAAACCGAAATCCACTTCCAGGGTTTTCAGCTCCGGCCCGGATCTTCAGGCGCGAATCTCCGCCTGCCACCAATCTTTCGGCCAGCCCGGTAACATCCGCCCTTTTTCTCCGAGTGCTTCTGCTGCCGGCATCAGACCTGGGCAGCATCTGCAACTCAAAAACCGCTAAAGCAACAGCTCTGCTTCAAAATCGTCCAGGATCTTGCGGACGACTGGATTCTCTTCGGCCAGTTTTTCAAGAGCCGCCTGTTTGGCCATGGGCGTGTGCGGCTCAGCGGGGACCTCTACGTTTTCGTCTTTGACGCACTCGATTCGCAGCGGTCGGCCCAGAACACCGGTCAAAATGTTCCGAATCAAATCCCGCTGACGCCGAATCGAATCGACCTGAAACCCGTTGCGTTTGCTGAACGCCAGCTCCAGCACATCACCCTGGAGTTTGCGCGGGGTACCCTCCGCCAGAAACACACCGAGGGCCATCCTCTTCTTCCGAACGGCAGCCACGATTTCCGGCCACCTTTCGCGCACTGCCTCAAGGGTCA
>JAADFT010000092.1 GCA_013152765.1 Calditrichota bacterium
ATCGCCGGGAGAAAGGGCCAGGCACGTGGGAACTCCGAAGCTGCACCACAAGTCCGCGGCGGTAAAGCCCGCCGCCCTGGCGTCAAATGTCCGGGCGGCGGTGAGACACGTCCCCTTGTGAAAGAGGCCTTTTCCTAAACCTGCAGAAAATCCCGTCTACGTGGCTCCCACGCGCGGGCATCAAATGCCCGGGCTACGAGGAGAATCCGCCCCCTGAAGGGGGCTCCCATCTGCCGTCTGCCAAGCCCGTGTAGAGCCTCGTTCACGAGGTGACTTCCCAACGAAGCCCGGCGACTTGGTCCCTGCGCAGCTGCACACATCCCGCAGACTTTCGCTCTCACCGAAACACAGGCCTGCTACCGCGCCACGCAAACCTTCCGCAAAACCTGCGATTCTCGTGTTTCCACGCGCAGGAAGTAAACGCCCGCAGGCACTCGTCGACCCGTAGCGTCGCGGCCATCCCACGTGAACGCGTACTCCCGCGTGGCGCGCCCGTCTGTAGCGTACACGCGAACAGTGCGACCGAGAACGTCCAGCACGCGGAACGTGAGGCTCTCGGGACGTTGCAGGGAAACGCGCAAAGTCGTTCGGTTCCTGAACGGATTCGGCCAGGCGTGGCTGACGCGGAACGCTCTCGGCAGACTCGGGCCAGAGCTGGCAACCGCAGCCGGTGTGAAATCCACCAGCGGCAGAGAAATCCGCGACGGCGCTTCGCCGCCCAGGTACACGGTGTCCGCAAACGACGTGAAGAAGGGAATGACGTAACAATGCCTTTCGCCCTCTACGAAGTCGATGGGCACCAGCCGTACGCCGAGCTGGTGCCCCGGCAAAAAGACGTGCGCGTAGGCCTGGGCGTCGAAAGTCAGCTGTTCCCCGCCGTTGGCCTTGCGTACAGCCACGTTTCCACGCTGCAGAAACTGCCAGTTCCCGGCGGGGTCGACATCGAAGAATTGCACGTGAAGCTGCATTTTCTCGCCCTGCCAGTGCACCAGGAGCGTACATGCCGGGGCACCGGCCCACGTCGCTTGGGCAACAAAGGGATCCGAAACGAAGCTAACTGTCTGTTGGTCGAACTTGCTGACCGTCCCTGGGCCAAGTCCTTCCGCAACCGCTGCCCGGGAGGAAAAATCTGGGTCAAGCAATCTCTGGCCTACAACCGCATGTTCCACACGCTCCGGCGGGGAAAGGCCAAGCTTCCCGCCGGGCCAAAGGTAGAATGTCACAGCTTGCGCCTCTGCTGGCGGAAAGCGGCCGGCGAAGTGCGGTTCCCAGTCTCCATCCGTGTGGTACACCACCAGGCTGTCCTGCTGCGGGTCAAAACCGTCGTCGCTTCGGAGCCAGCGCTGAAACCAGTCCATCACAAGCGTCACCAGAGTGCTCGTGACCGGCTGGGCCTCCGGGGCTCCATGGTAGCCCGTACCCAGGTGCAGGCGCCTTGGACAGCGCAACAGATTGAACTGGCGCAGTCCCTCGTTCACGGCAAACAGGCGGTCCTTGTACGCAAGAGAGAGGAAAAAGGGCACGCGGATTCGGTCGACAAGCGAATCCGGTTGAGGCAGCACAGCCCGCAGACTGTCGTACGCGTCGTCGAGTACCCAGTTGTAGACCTTGCTCCACATCGGACCGTAGCGCACGTGTGAACTCGTCAAAATGCCAAGTACGTACGTCTCGATGCAGCCGTTCGAGGTGAGGTTCCCCACGTAACCAGCCGCAGCCGCCACAGCGCGCACCGGCAGTCCGTACAGAGCTGCCCACCAGCCGTGCTGCCCACCCTGAGAGCCGCCCAAAATCCCGATCCGACGCCCGTTCACGTTGTCTCGACTCGCAAGCCAGTTGAGGATGGCCCGCAGGTCCTCGCGTTCCCGTTCGCCGGAAAAGGTGCGGACACCTCCCGAATTTCCCTGCCCGCGCACAGAGTAGCTCAACGCCACGTAGCCGCCCAGCACGAGGAGTTTGGCCGCATCGGCCATGTCCTCTTTGTCGCCGCCGAGACCGTGCACGAGCACCACGGCGGGGAAGCCGCTGTCCGGCGGGGTGAACGTTGGCTCGAAAAGCGCCACGTCCAGCGACACGCCGTCATCCATCGTGAGGAAAAAGTCGTGGCGGCGAACCTGCGAAAAGGTCACAACGGGCAGAAGAAACAACACAGCCAGCAGAAAACCGAGCCGCTTCGCTCCACCGCCACCAGGCCGAACAACGGAACCGTCAGGCATGCGTGCCTCCTTCTACCAGAGCCCTTTCGCAACGGCTTGCTTCCACAGCTTCTTGTCCCAGGTCACGTTGCGGCTGGCGTCCGTTCTGACAGTGATCTCCGTCCCCTTTGAGCCAGTGAGCTTCGCCCAAACCTCCGTCAGGTGATCCAGCTCCGGGTTCCGATGCGAGGGCCGGTCAAGTCGGTTCCAGTACTCGCGCAGGAAGCGTCCGTCCTGCACCCTGAACTTCGCCGTACCGCTGCCTTTCCTGAAATACAGGTCCACAGAGTAGATGCCATCTCCTGGTTTCGCGTCCCCGTGGGTGCCGTCGTCGTACATTTTCACTGGCACGTCGTGGTACATGTGGTAGGTTTCCAGAATGGCCCACTGGTACTGTGGCGCGTACGAGAAGTTGCCCTTCAAGCACAGCGGAGGTTCAAAGTCGCGCAGTCCGCGCGCGTCCACCTCCACGTGAATGCGAACCATCCCATTCAGAAAGGCACTGGCGGGAATTGATCTTCGCGTCAATTTGAACTCCGGGGCGCTAACTCTTCGCAGCTCAAAGCGGTGTTCTTTGGGCTGATTCCAGACGTGCTGGTCGTGGAAGGCCCGTTCCTCCTCCTGATCCAGCTCAGTCGTGTTGACGGCGGTCCTGAAGGGCGTGAAGTCGTGCGGAGAGTGCACTCCCTTCAGCAGCACCCTGCGCCACTTGGTGTAGAAAGCGTCATGACGCCGTTCCGTGGCCTCGAACACCCGGTAAGCCTGGAGCATCATCGGCGTGAACCAGAAGCGGCTCAAGTTAACGCCTTGCTCCAGTTCAGCACTTCGCAGGGTCGCTACACGATGCCCATCGATGCGAAGCTCGTACCAGCCGGAGTCGAGCCCCGTGACCCGCAGGATGTCCCGGTTCCAGCGTTCGTAGTAGCGCGTAACCCGCAGAATTGGCTCGCGCGTGGACGGGTAAATTGGAAGCGGTAAGCGCGCGTTTTTCCTGAGGAATGCCAGGCCATTTCCGGTCACCCGCAGTTCCGAAACCGAACAGCCGTAAACGCTGTCGATTTTCCCGGTGCGAGCATCCACGGCCACCGTGGCGACGTCCCGAGGAGCGCTCATGGCGTCCAGCATCTGGAGGGCCATGAAGAACTGCCCCTCGACATTCGGGTGAACACCATCGTCCGTGATCTGAAAGTCGCCGCTGACGGCGTTCAAGTCCTCCAGCAACTCGCTCGTGGCCTCGTTCAGATCCAGGTAGCGGAAACCACCAAAGTCGGCAAAGCGCTGCAGCGCCCGCGTAAACCGACGCAACGTGGCCGGGTAGAAAACGATCTTCGGGCGCCGTTTGATGTTGTCCTGCCCAAGCGCCACATCTCGACGGCAGCGCAAATCGTAGGTGGTGGGCGAAATCAGAAAGATGTCCGGGTCCGACTTCTTGCGGAGAATTTCCACCAGATGCTGCATCCCGTCCAGGTAGGCAGCAAGCGCCGCCGGATCAAACGGTTTGTAGAGGCCGTCGTTCATGCCAAGCATGATAGTGACGCGTGTCGGGGTCGCAAGCTGGATGTCGCGGCTCAGTCGCGGGTAGTACGAAGCCCGGTCACCGCTCCAGCCCAGGTTGACGAAGGTAACCCGTCGCGCCGGGTAGTAAGTCAGTGTGAAGTTCTCGATCATGCGCGGGTAAACACCGTCGTCTGTGATGCTGTCGCCCCAGAAGAGAAGCTGATCGCCGTCACGAAGCCAAAAACGGTCCCCGGCCGCGACGGCGTTCGCCACAAGCAGAGCCAGTCCAAAGACAATCCCCAACTTGCGCATGCAGCACCTCCTGTTTTCGCACTCCCACTCACCAAACCGTTCCGACGCGTGCCAATCTAACGAAGCCGGGGTTCAAAGTCAAACGCGGAGACGCCTGAGGATGCTTCCGCTACGGAGTGATCCGGACTGAGGACCACGTGGGGCATTTTCTCTTGCATTTCTGCCGCGTGATGCCTACCGTTCGCCCCGGGTTCCAAGGAACACAAAGCCCTGCCTGGACGTAGGGACAGAAAGCCAGAAACTTTCACAGCAACGGAGAGGATTTGTGATTTTCGTACCTGGATTCCGACTGCGCGTCAGAAACGCCGTATTTCTCGCGCTGGCCCTCGCTCTGGCTGGTTGCGCAACCACTGCCAGAAAAGCCGAACGTCTGGCCCAGGCTGGCAACACGGCTTCGGCTCGACAACTCCTGCACGAAGCTCTGGCAAAAGACTCTACCAACGTCTCCCTGTGGCGCGCACTCGCCACCCTCGAAGACACCACCGGCCACCCGCGGCGAGCGGCGAAAGCGTACCAGCGACTGCTTGAGCTACAACCAGAAAACAGTCAGGCACGCCAGGGCCTGGTCCGCAGCTACCTGGCCGTAGCGGACTCACAGATTGCGCACGGCAACCGCGTTGCAGCCCGCGACACGCTGGAGCTTGCTTTGAAAGTCGACTCGACCTGCGGCACGTGCTGGGAAAGGCTTGGCGACACGTACCTGGCCATCGACTTCGCCCGGACCGCGCGCACCTACTACAGCAAGGCCGTTGCCGCTGGCGACAGCAGTGCCAGGGCCAAGCTGGACAGTACGACAGCGAGGATCGAACGAGCGCGGCAGCTTGGCTCTCGTGGGGAGAAGCTGTACGCGAGGGGGCGCTGGTCCCCGGCCGCCCAGGTGCTGGAGCAGGCGCTCAAACTCGACGCCGAGAACGACTCCGTTGCCTACCGCCTGCACATGAGCCGTGGCAGGCGCCTGTACAAACGCGGCAGTGTGAAAGACCTCTGGGCAGCCATTTCCGAGTTCGGCCACGCTGCTGCCCTGCGTCCCAAGTCCGCAGAACCACACTACTGGCTCGCAAGGTCGTACCACAAGAAGGACAAGAATGAGTTCGTCAACGCCATCGAGGAGTACCAGAAGGCAGCCGAGCTGGAACCGAACTCGAAACTGGGCAAGCTCAGTGCTCGCAAGGCACGCGAGTTGAAAGCGTGGAAGAAAAAACTGGATGACTTTTGGGGGCGAAAGCCCTGAGGGGCCGAAAAAGAGGCTCATCGCGTCACGTACCGTCCCGGGAGAGGCAATCGCTTCGGGGTAAAGTTCGACACGGGCAGAACTGGCACGTAGTTTTGCCCGTCAACCGGCACAGCAGCTGAGTTTCGTGACGTCCTTCTCAAAACTCAGGGCAGCCAGTTTAATTCCTTCGGCGAGGGTCAGGTAGGGAAACAACGTTTGAGTGAGCTGCTTAACGGTGATCCCGAACTTCAACGCCAGAACCGCAATCTGGATCACCTCGCCTGCGTCAGCAGCCAGAATGTGAGCACCCAGCAGACGGTCGGTTGCGCTGTTCGCCACAAGCTTGATCAGCCCGCGCGTGTCCCGAGCAGTCAGGGCTTTGGGCACGTACGCGAGCGGGAGTGTCACGCTCTTCACCTGGTAGCCAGCAGTGAGAGCTTCTCTCTCCGTGAGGCCGACACTGGCGATTTGTGGATCCGTGAAGGTTACCCGTGGCAACGCACCTGGTTCAAAGGGTGTTTGTCTCTGCGCTAACGCGTTTTCCGCCGCCAAGCCTCCGGCGTAGGCAGCCACGTAGACAAACATGTTCCGCCCGATCACGTCCCCGGCTGCGTAAACGGCCGGGTTCGTAGTTCGTAGAAACCTGTCCACAACCACCCCACCCCGGTCGTCGGTGCGAATCCCGGCGTTTTCCAAGCCAAGGCCCTCCGTGTTTGGCCGACGTCCCGTGGCCACCAGTAGCTCCTGCGCAGCCAGTTCAATCTTCTCCCCGTTCCGTCCCTTTCCACGAAGCACAACTCTGCCGTCACGTCGTTCCACCCGCTCCGTGGTCACGCCAGTTAGCACCCGAACACCTTCCATTTCCAGGTATCCAGCCAGGGCCTGGCTGATTTCTTCGTCCTCGGCCGGGGCAATCTGGTCCATCAGCTCGACCACCGTCACAGCGCTCCCCGCTCGTGCAAACACCTGGGCCAGCTCCAACCCGACCGCGTTGCCGCCCAGGACAATCAGCGAGCGCGGCAGTTCACGCAAACTCATGGCTGTCGTGCTGGTGAGCGGGTTCACCTCCCGGAGCCCGGGAATCGGGGGCAGCCACAGGCGAGCACCAGTGGCCAAAATGACTCGCCTGGGTCGCAGTGTGCTTCCGCCGATTTCCACCGTTGCAGCGTCGCGGAAGCAAGCCCGTCCCTGCACGTAGGTTACGGCCGGGTAGGCTTTGAGAACGTCGACGTACTTCGATTGCCGGAGTTCCTGAACCAGAGCATCCTTTTGGTCGAGAAGTTCCGGCCAGGACAGCGCGCCTGCCACGGTATTCACACCTCGAAATCCGTGGTGAGCTGCGAGGTGGTAAACACCGAGAGCACGAATGAGCGTTTTGCTGGGGACACACCCGACGTTCACGCACGTGCCGCCAATCGTTCCAGATTCCACAAGCGTGACGCTGCGGCCCAGCTCTGCAGCTTTGATTGCCGCAGCGAAACCCGCTGACCCCGCACCGATGACAAGCAAGTCCACGTCCGCTCCGTCTTTCGCAAGGGCGGGTCTCGCTGTTTCATTTTCCGGTTGCACCGTAGCGCTGTACCCTGCTTCCCGGACAGCCCGAACCAGATCCTCTTCGGAGACGCCCAGATCAGCAACAACCTCAGCACGCCCCATCCGCCAGTCCTGGACCTCCACATGTTGCACCCCGGGTACGTCGCTGAGGGCTTCCCGAACGTGCCTGGCGCATTCGTCGCAGGTCATGCCGCTCACCACAAGCCGAACGTGTCTTGCACTTTCCAAACCTTGCCTCCTCCTCGTCCGGCAGCCAACGTCTTCGTTTTCGGCCAGCTTACGCCCGTGTATTTGCGAGTTCCCGGGCTTCGCCTCCAGCACTCCCGAACGCCCGAATTTCACGCGTTTCTGGTGCCCAAAAGCCGTTTCACAGGGTGGACATGACGCGTTTCGTTTCAGCCTCCGCACACAGAGAAATTTCCCGTCACCACATCTGTAGTAACAGTACGGCAAG
>JAADFT010000093.1 GCA_013152765.1 Calditrichota bacterium
GCAGTCCGAGAACCTGAGCGCCGGTGGCCAGGTGTTCCACCAACCACAGAGCTGCCCAGCACGCACTGGCAAACGGTGCTGCCAGGAAAGGAAAAATCCCTGCCGCGAGAACAAACGCAATGCCCAAAGCCACAGCAGCGCCAACCAGCGGGATCACTACCAGATTCGCCGGGAGAGAGAAGACGGGCAGACGCTGAAAAATGACCAGGGTCAACGGCAGCGTTCCAAACGTGGCAGCCAAAGACACCGCCGCGAGGTCACGAACCCAGCGCCAGAGTCCCACACCCGGCAAGCCGCGGCCGAGCAGTTCGCGAAAGCGAGGGTAGAACAGGGCGATGGACGCCACCGCCGCAAACGAGAGGATGAATCCCACCTGGCCAATTTGCTGCGGCTGCCACAGCAGCACAAGCAAAGCCGCCAGGCCAAGCCCGTTGAACAGGTCGTAGCGCCGCTGGAAGCACTCGGCCAGCAAGAAAACAGCAGCCATGACGCTGGCGCGCACTACTGGCGGTTTTGACCCGGTGAGGAGAACGTAGAACCCCAGCCCGACCAGCACCAAAGGCCAGCGCCACCGCCAGTGAACCCGAAGCAGGCTAAGCAGGCCGCTCAGAATCAACAGGATGTAGCCCACGTGCAGCCCCGAGACGGCCAGCACATGAACCACACCCAGTTCCGCAAACGCGCGACGGATCTCCGGGTCAAGCAGCTCTTTCCTGCCAAGAAGTAGCCCCTGCAAGAGGCCGGCTTCGCGCGCCGGGAGGTACGCGTAGATTGTACGCAGAACAAAACGCTGCGCAGGCGCCACTAAGGCGCTTTCCAGCGACCGGTTGCGCTCAGAGCGGACGCGACGCAGGTGTTCTTCCCTGCTCACGTACGCGGTTGCAACTACGTCACGCGAAAGGAGGTACGCCCTGTAGTCGAAATCTCCCGGATTCCTCGGGCCATTTGGTGAACGCAGGCGCCCGCAAGCAAGAACGCGGTCGCCACAGTGCAACGGCTCGCGCACCCAGCGGGGCAAACGCACGAGTACCCGAGCTTCGCTCGGAACGAGTCGGCCGCCCGCACCCACAAATCCCCGGACGCGAAGGACAAAATCCCGCCGGCCGTCATCCCTGAGGCGGGGCTCTTCGACCACGTCCCCACAGCACCAGACCTGCTCTCCGCGCTCAGCCGCCAGGTAAACCGGGTCGCTCAGCAGAGCGTCTAAATGGCTTTCCGACCAAAAAGCGGCGGCAAAAACGAGCGAGAGCAACACCGCGGCTTCCGAAACAGTACGTCTCCGCGCAAGAACGGCAGTTCCTCCGGCGAGCAAGCTGGCGGCACACCACGCTGACAGCGGTAGCGAAGTCCACCCGGCGAGCAGAATCCCCACGGCAACTGCCAGAGCCGCAAGCAGAGCCGGTCTCCGACCGACTGCTTGCGCCAAATTGCGAAACCGCGCCGCTGTGCTCCTGACTACCACTCCACCGCACCCCTGTCGAGGTCGCCTCACCTGCGGCGTTCCCGAACCCGTTTTACCAGGCACTGTCCCGGAGCGGGCAAATTGCTCCACGGCGAGTCCGGCACTCCTGCGGGACCTGCGAACGTTGTCCAGAAATGTGCAAAGCACAACAACAGCTTTTTCAAAGCGTTACGTGGCGTGCAATTGCCCCACATCCAGAGGGCACAACTCTTGTCAGAAGGAGCCGGGAACCTGCCGTGAAGACAACCGATGTGAGTGCGCCATGCTACGACGCCCAGACTGGATGCGAGAGAAGCTCTGGCCGGAGGAAGTTCTCGAAGTTTTGCGCGAAATTGCCTCCCTCTGTCCCCGCTCGCCCGGTGAGCCCCAGATCACCGAAGACGACTTTGAAGTCCGCCCAGCCGACGATTCCTCAGGCTGGTACTTCAACTGCACAGTTTGTCAAAAACTCCGCTGCGTGGGATTCATCCCCCGGCGCAAGAAACAGGGACCAAACGGCAGGAACACTGTGGACAAAGCTCCCCAATTCCTCTGAGTCACCTGCGTCACGCTCGCCCGAACGAGGCAAGAAGCGCAGGGTCGTTTTCCGCTGAAAAAACGCCCGCTGAAGCGAGCTCAGTCCAGGAAGCGACCGCCGACATTCTGGCGCAGCGGCGCCAAAATCCCGTCTTTCCTCTCCCTGGATTTTCTCCTCGCGCAAACCGGCAGGAGAACCACTCGCAGACAGCACCACTGCCGAGCCTGGCTTTCCGGGCGCTCACGACGAGCGGCCCCGGGCAGCAGACGGGCCGCTTCTCTCCCACTGCTTGCAAAATGGCACCCCCAGACAGGCGTACTGCTCTCAGCCGTCGGCTTTCCCGCTACTCTTCCCCGCGCTCCGACGTTTTTCCAGCCACCTCAAAAACCGCTCCACCTCGCGCTCCAGGTCCTGAAGAGTACCGTTGTTCCAGATCACGTAGTCAGCACGCCGAATTTTCTCCTCGAGCGGGATTTGTGAGCGGTAGCGCTCCCACACCTCTTCCTCAGAGAGCCCGTTGCGCCGCGCCACCCTGCGCACAGCTGTTGGAAGGTCGGCTGCCACCGTAACGACCACGTCGAACAGCCCCTCCATCCGGGCCTCGTAGATCACGGCCGCTTCGACAAAGACGGCAAGTCCGTTTTCCTTGGCGAGTCGCTCCATTTCCTCGCGGATGGCCGCGATCATCGCCGGATGAACGATCGCGTTCAGGTCTCGCAGCGCTTCCGCGTCGCTGAAAACAACGCGCGCCAGCTCCCTGCGCTTCAGCTCACCGTGTTCGTCGAAAACCGACGGGCCGAAACGCTGCCGCAAAGCCCGCCGGATTTCTTCCGACGTCTCGGTCAGGTGTCGGGCGACCTGGTCGGCGTCGATCACGGGGTAGCCACGTTCTCGCAGAATTCGGCAGACTTCGGACTTCCCCGTGCCGATGGCTCCGGTAATGCCCACTCTCAGTGTTCGTGAAGCCGCTGTCATCGGACAATCGCGAACTTGCCAATTTTCCTCTGTTTCTCGGTTCTGGCCAGGAAAAAGTACACCCCCGACGCCACCGGTTGGCCATCCTCGGCGTTGCCGTCCCAGCTCACCCCGCCACGCTGCTCATCTGCGCGAAGCCGACGAAGCACACGTCCGTGCTCGTCCAGAATCAGGATCGTGGCCCCCTGCGGAACACCGCCAAACGTGATTTTCCCGCCGTTCAGGTCGGGACGCCACGGATTGGGGTAGACAACCAGGTCCTCGAGACCGGTTGCTTCGAAGAACAGGTTCACCCGATCTCCCAGTCCCTTGCGGAGCGGCACACCTCCGGCGCTGCGAACCCCTTCAACGCGAAGCCTGTACACCCGGCCGAGCGGGCGAAGTGGCGAGTCCTGGCTCAGGCGCAGCAGGACAGAACGGCCGTCGGCGTCCGGCTGCGCAGCCACCACCCGACCGACCGGTTCCCAGTGGTAGTGCTCCACGGCCGCCAGATCCTCCGGGTTCATCCGCTGGCTAAAAACAACGCGCAGAGTGAATTCGGTTACGCGCTCGGCCCGGACGACGTACGGAGCCGCCGGTACGGGTTCGAGCCGCACAGTTGCGACGCTGTGCTCCGGGTCCAGCGGGGTGCCACTGCTGTCGGGGACACCGGTCACCGAAATGGTCAGCTCGTCCGGCTGGTCCGGTGCGCGGTCCAGTGAGAGGAGCACTTCCGACATTCGGTAGCTACGGAGAACGCTGCTCACGTGGTACTCTGCCCGGACCCTGCCTCTCACCCGGTAGTGGTCGCCGTTCAGCGCTTCGTCTCCCAGACCGCGGTCGAAGATCAAAGCCACGAGGCGGTCGCTGCGTTGCTCAGCGCGCAACAATCTGGGCGGAGCGTGCGGCTCCACCGGCGCGGAGAACGCGAATTCTCCCCTGTTCCCCGTGGCAGTCGTCGGCTGGACGGCGTAGCGGTAAGTCACCCCGGGCACCACGGTGGTGTCTGAGAACGTCGTACCCTGGACCTCAACCAGAAGTCGCCAGGATTCGCCGTGCGCTCGCCGCCTCAGCAGCCGGTAAGAAAAGGCCGCTCCAACCGGCGCCCAGGAGAGCGTTACCAGCCTTTCGCCCAGAGGCGTAGCGCGCAGCCACACGGGCGCGGGCAGGGTACTGCTGAGGCTGGAGAGCTGAAAGAAACGCAGGGAGTCGCCCTGGTCAAATGCGATTTCTGCCACACCGTCGCCGTCAAAGTCCGCCACTTCGGCAAGGTTCGTGGCCACGTCCGGCAGCTGGCCTCGTAGCACGGGCCTCCCACGAGAAGCATCAAAGTCGACCAGGTAGAGGTCGGGCGCGACACAGATCAGGACCTCGTCGTCCCCGTCGCCGTCCAGGTCAGCAGCCGACACCCCGCTCTGAAAGCGACGGTCCCCCAGGTAACCCGCAAAGCGCCACTCTGCCACGACTTCGTAAGACTGTTTCCCGGCGTAACGGTACACGCGGTAGAGCCAGTGGCGCGTGTCGAATTCGTGCTCCGAGTTGATGAAATCGGCGCTGTGACCACCCGCGATGATTTCGTCTTTGCCGTCTCCGTCCAGATCGGCCATTTCCACGTAGCCGGACGTCTCTGGCAGAGGCAGCCTGTCCTGCCAGACGACGTTGAGTTGCCCCTCACCGGCGAATTCGTACAGGAAAAGGTCTCCGTCATTGTCGCCGAAGAGCAGCTCCGGGCGCCCGTCGCCGTCCGAGTCTCCCATTCCGCACTTCGGAACGGCGTACTGGTTCTCGCCTTCCGAAGGATTCGACATCCGCGCCAGCAGACCAAACCCGCTGTCGTGCAGGTTTTCCCAGAGAGACCACTGTCCCTGGTAGCGAGCTACGATTTCGGCCAAGCCGTCTCTGTCCAAATCGGTGAAGCGCGCCGGCCAGAAGTCCCCGATCTTGCTCCACACCGTCTCGAGCAATCCCGTCTCCGGACGCAACCGAAGCACGGCACCCACGTCGCCCCAGCCCGCCAGGACTTCCACAACACCGTCGCCGTTCACATCCGCAGCATCCCGCGGCAGCCAGTGGTTTTCAGTCTGGGCTACCCGTTGCCAGCCGTCCACCTGCCACCGCCACACCTGAAGTTTGTCCCAGGCGAGTCCCAGCGTCGGCGTACAGATCAACTCAGGGACGCCGTCGCCTGTGACGTCGGCGGCGCGCAGACTCAGGTACCCGGCCGGAAGCGGTGCCAGGTGTTCCACAAGCTGGTCCGTCGGAATCCGGTCGCCCCCGAAGTCGTAGACCCTGAAACCTACTTCGGGAGCCATTTCCGTCACCTGGCCGCGCAGGTTCTCCACGCGGATGCCGTACTCGATCCGTCGGCTCATTTGCCCCTGGTCCAGGAAAATGTGGTGGTCTCGCGTGAGGTAACGGAGAGGAATCTCGGTGAAGTCGGCCTGGCTCCCCTGAGGCCGCCAGCGGAACCAAGCCCGGCAAACGTCCGTCGTGTGAAAACTCAGCATGGCTCCCGGCCACGGTCCTTCGATCATCCGCAGAAAATTGACGTTTCCCACCAGCGGAGCCGACTGGTCCACTGTGAAACCAACGCGATCTTCTACGGTGTTGCCACTGCCGTCCTCGACAACAAGCCGGAGCACGTAAGGTCCCTCCGTCAGCCCCTGGAGCGACCACCGGAACAGCACAGCGTCCACAACCCGTTCCTCCGACGAGGTCAACAGTGTCCAGTCGTACGGAACCTCGCCCGCCCCGAAGTAGAGACGGTAACGCACGAAATCTGGCCCGGACGCCGTTCCTTTGATGACAATTTCAGAACCACCGGCAGCGCTTCCCGCGCGCGGTTCCTGAATCTGGGCGTAGATCTCCGAACCGGTTGTCAGGCTTGCGTACGCATCGATCCGGCCGGCGCCGTTGTACATGTCCCAGCCCGGCGGAGGCACGTCGACGGCCGTCGTAGCCAGGCGGGCTCTCACTTCCTCAGGCGTCAGATCGGGGTTTTCGGCGAGGAGAAGCGCTGCCACACCCGACGCCACCGGAGCCGCCGCAGAGGTACCGTTAAACCGCTGGTAGCCGCCGCCCAGAGCAGTGGTCAGCACCGACACTCCAGGTGCCAGGAAATCCAGCGTCTCACCGAAGCTCGAGAAGTTGGCCCGAGCGTCGCTTTCGTCGCTCGCCCCCACGGAAATCGTCTCGCCGAGAGCTGCCGGGAAGTAGGGTGTCGTGTTGCCGTCGTTCCCGGCAGCCGCTACCAGCACGAGACCGCGCGAGTGAGCGTAGCGCAGCACGTCATCCAGAAACGGCGCTTCTTCCGTGTCCCCGAAGCTCATGTTCACGACGCGCGCACCCATTTCCACAGCGTAGAGCACCGCCGCAGCCACGTCGTCCTCTTCCAGAAGTCCACGCGACGTCCCGGCTCTCAGGACCAGCACCTTGGTGCCAAAGGCCACTCCGGCGATTCCGATGCCGTTGTTGCCGGTCGCCGCCACGATGCCAGCCACTGCCGTTCCGTGGCCGTGCTCGTCCAACGGCTGGTTGTCCGGCTTCCGGTAGTCGCCGCCGTCGGGGAAACGCGGCGCGTCCACGAAATCCCAGCCCCAGATGTCGTCCACCAGACCGTTGCCGTCGTCGTCCACACCGTTCTGGTCAGCGGGTTCGTAGCGCCCGTCGTGATTCAGATCCTCACCCGGGTTGATCCAGATCGCGTCTTTCAAGTCGGGATGCAGGGGATCGATGCCGGTGTCAATCACGGCAACCAGAACGTCCGGACTGCCACGGACCAGATCCCAGGCCTCCGGCAGGTGCAGCGCGCCGGGCACCCACTGAGCGTAAAAAGCCGAGTCGTCCGGCGTGAAGAATGTGCGGAAAACGTGGTTTGGCGTGACGTAACGAAACAGACCAGAGCGCCGCAGCCGTTCAGCCGCACTGTCGGGCCGAATGCCCGCAGCAAGCTGCAGCGCCAGGAGCCCCCGCAGCTCGTGTGGCAGGTCGTTCCCGAAAGCCGGAAGAGTCTGGACCCGGTCGACGCCGGCCTGCCTCAGCGCAGCGTCCACCCGGGCGATGCCGGTTGCGCCGGCGCTCTTCGGCAACCGTCTTCCGGCCAAGACGGAGTCGCGCAGGCGCGCCAGGAGCTCCTGGCCCTCGCAGGAACCGGAACCAACCACCAGACTGGCCAGCAGCAAACCAGCCTGAATCACAAGCAAGCGTTGGATTTTCAACCGACCTCCAGCGTCGGGAATCCACCTGAAACCGAATTTGCCAGCCCGGGCAACGGGCTTCCAGGGCCACTGCGTCAGATTTGCCTGAACGAGGCGCCCGCGAAAGCGGGCTCAGCCCGAGAAGAGGCCACCGACCTTCTGACCTCGCAGGACCAGAACCCGCTCCTCACCGCCTGCGCAACAGTTTCGCGATTTTTACGCCAAGCAACCTTACCGGGAGCAGTTCGTAGAGGAGGAGCGTAACGAGTGCGTTCGCCGGAAACCACCGCACACCAGGGTACCACTTCCAGAAATACCGGACAAAGTCCCGGTGCGAGTTGAGCAGCGAGCGCTCGCGGAACCGGTACACACTGGCCCCTTTCGCATGAACTGCTTTCGCACCGGGCTCAAACACGATTCGCCAGCCGTGCTCCCGGACGCGACGGCAAATGTCCACGTCGCTGAAAAACATCCGGAAACGCTCGTCCAGCCTGCCGATCTGTTCCGCTACCTCGCCCCGAAAAAGCAGGCACGCACCCTGGGGCTGGTCCACGTCGCGCCGCGTCCGGTGGTCAAAATCGCCCATTTTCCAGCCGGCGAACACGGACGAACGCGGGAAAAGTCGCGACAAACCGAGGCTCTCGAACCAGACGTCGCGGTGGCGAGGGAAACGACGACACGAAGGTTGTACGGAGCCGTCCGGGTTCAGGAGCTGTGGAGCCGCCACGCCCACGCCGGGCTCGTCCGCTGTCCGACGCAGCACCCCCAGCGCCTCCGGTGCAAGCTGGACGTCGGGGTTCAGCCACAGCACGTAGTCTCCTTGCACGCGGTCGAGCCCCACGTTCGTACCGTGTGTGAATCCCGAGTTCCGCGGCAGCCGAACGATTTCCACCTGAAACCGCTCGTCGGTGTGAGCCCGCGACCATTCTTCGCACAC
>JAADFT010000094.1 GCA_013152765.1 Calditrichota bacterium
TGCGCTCAAACACTTCGCGGAGCGGTAAGTCGATCCCGAAGGCTCGCTTCACACGACTTGCCAGCTGCGTCGCCAACAACGAGTGTCCACCGAGTTCAAAGAAGTCGTCGGTTGGGCTCACTCGCTCAAGGCCCAGCACCTCCGCGAAAATCTCAGCGAGCAACTCCTCCGTTGGCGAACGAGGCGTGGTGTCTTCCGTTACCCTGGAAACCTCGACCTTCGGGGAAGGCAACGCTCGCCGGTCAATCTTACCGTTGGGCGTCAGCGGAAACGCCTCGAGTGTCACGAACGCCGCGGGCACCAGGGCAACTTGGAACGGATCCAATCCCGAAGCTCCGAAACGTCGGGGCCGGGCATGGCCGTCGGCACCACGTAGGCCACAAGGCCCTTGCCACCCGGCAGGTCGTCCCGGGCCATCACGAGCGCCTCGCGCACGCGCGGATGAGACGTCAGCACTGCTTCGATCTCACCGAGCTCGATTCGGAAGCCGCGAATCTTCACCTGGTGGTCGATTCGGCCCAGGTACTCGATGTCACCGTCCGGCAGGAACCTGGCGAGATCGCCCGAGCGGTAAAGTCGTGCTCCGGGCTTGCCGCTGAAGGGGTCGGGCACAAAACGCTGGGCCGTGAGGTCTGGCCTGCCCAGGTACCCACGGGCGACGCCTTCGCCGCCGACCAGCAGCTCGCCTGCCACCCCGATGGGGACCGGCTGCAGGAGCGAGTCGACAATGTAAACCTGCAGATCGGGAATCGGTCCACCGATGACACTTCCCGGAGCGGTTTCCGCCACATGCCTGTCCACAGGCCTGTACGTCACGTGCACGGTGGTCTCCGTGATGCCGTACATGTTCACGAGCTGCGGCTTCTTGTCACCGTGCCGGTCAAACCACGGAATCAGGCTGTTCAAATCCAGGGCTTCACCGCCGAAGATCACCAGCCGAAGGGCCAGGCGGTCCGAAACGCCGACCTCCTCTTCCGCCTTGATCAACTGACGAAAAGCCGACGGCGTCTGATTCAGCACCGTCACCTGCTCGCGTTCGAGCAGCCTGTAGAAAGCTTCCGGAGAACGGCTCACCCAGTACGGCACCACCACCAGGCGCCCACCGTACAGCAGCGCGCCCCAGATTTCCCAGACGGAGAAGTCGAACGCGTACGAGTGGAAAAGCGTCCACACGTCGTCTTCGCCAAAGCCGTACCAGGCATCCGTCGCCGTGAAGAGGCGCTCCACATTCCGGTGCGTGATCAGGGTTCCTTTGGGCCGCCCCGTGGAGCCCGAGGTGTAAATCACGTAGATCAGGTTGTCCGGCCCAACGTCCACGGACGGATTGGCGGCCGGGTACTGAGCGATGGCTTCCCAGTCCGTGTCGAGTCGTACGGCCGTCTGTCCGTTCAGCTCGAGCTGTCCTGCCAGTTTTTCCTGGGTCAACACGAAGCGCGCGCCGGCGTCCTGAAGCATGAAGCTGACGCGCTCTTTGGGGTAGACCGGGTCGATGGGCAGGTAGGCTCCACCCGCCTTGAGCACGCCCAGGATGGCGGGTACCAGGTGAAGCTCGCGCTCGCTGTAAATCGCCACAGGTTCATCCGGCCTAACACCCTGTTCAAGCAGAAAGTGCGCGATCCTGTTCGCCTGCGCGTTCAGCTCGGCATAAGTCAGGTTGCTGGCCTCGTAGGTCAGGGCCGTGCGGTCAGGCGTCTTTTCCACCTGCCGCTCAAAGAGCCGGTGCACGGGTTCCCGCACCGGGAATTCGGCCTCCCCTCTGCCCCAGGAGAGCACCAGGTTGCGTTCCCGCTCCGGCAGAAAATCGAGTCGATTCACTGGCGTTGCGGGATCCGTAGCCGCCGCGTTCAGCAGGGCGCCGTAGTGCTCGAGCATTCGGTCTACGGTGTCGGCGTTGAACAGATCGGTGTCGTACTCGATGTCCAGCGCCAGGCCGTCTTTCAGCTCGGTCACGGTCAGGGTGAGATCGAATTTCGCCTGCTTGTTGCTGAGCGGCACGGCTTCGGCCTCAAGCCCGGGCAACTGCAGGCCACCCTCCGTCGCGTTCTGGTACACGAACATCACCTGGAAAAGGGGCGTGTGGCTCATGCTCCGCTCGGGCTGGAGCTCTTCCACCAGCATTTCAAAAGGGAGCTCCTGGTGGCTGAAGGCCTCGAGCGCGACCTCGCGCACGCGCCTGAGCAGCTCGGCAAAGCTCCACTCTCCCTCGAGCTGAAGCCGAAGGACCAGCGTGTTCACAAAGAACCCAATCAGGCCCTCGGTTTCGGCGCGGGTCCGGTTCGCAATCGGCGTGCCGACGCAAATGTCGTCCTGATGGGTGTAGCGGTGAAGCAAGGCGTAGAACCCGGCCAGCAGAGACATGAACATCGTTGTACCGTGCGTCCTGGAGAGCTCGCGCACTTTGTCAAGGAGCTCTGCCGGCAGGGTGAGTCGACGGTGATCGCCGCGGTAGCTCTTCACCGCAGGCCGCGGCCGATCCGTCGGCAGCTCGAGCACGGGCAGCTCGCCACCCAGCTTCTCGCGCCAGAACTTCAGCTCTTTCTCTTTGACCTCGCTCTCGAGGCGCTTTTTCTGCCAGACCGCGAAGTCTGCGTACTGGATTGGCAATGGCGGCAGCGGGTTCGGCTTGCCGTGCAGGAAAGCTTCGTAAAGCGCAGAAAATTCGTTGATAAAAACGCCCACCGACCAGCCGTCCGACACGATGTGGTGCATCAGGATGTGCAGTACGTGCTCGTCCTCGCCAAGCCTGATCAGGTTGGCCAGGAAAAGGGGACCTTTGCTGAGATCAAAGACGGTCTGGCCCGTTTCCTCCAGGACGCGGCGCAGTTCCTTTTCGCGCTCAGCATCGGGCACCTGGGAAAGGTCGATGCTGGAAAAGGGCAACTTCGCATCGCGTTTGACAATCTGGACCGGCTCACCGTTCACCGTTGCGAAGACAGTTCTGAGGACCTCGTGCCTGCGCACGATTTCCTCCAGAGCACGGATCAGTGCTTTCTGGTCCAGTTTACCGCGCAGCCGAATGGCTGCAGGGATGTTGTAGGCTGTGCTGCCGGGTTCCAGTTGCTGCAAGAACCACAGCCGCCTTTGAGCGTACGAAAGCGGAAACGTGTTTCCCGCGAACGTTTTCTTCTGCTTCAGCTTCAGTTCGAGCAGACGTCGCTTTTCGGGCGACAGGTGAGCCAGTTTTTCTTCAAGATCGATCATAAACCGCTCTCTCGATTACCACCCTCCGTGAACCCCTGTCGAAGCAGCGCTTCCGCCTCTTCATCCGAGAGCTGTTCGATTTCCCTGAGCAGGGCTTCGATGTCTTCCGCTTCCCGCTCCACCCGCTCGATTCGGTCCTCGCTGCCCTCCTCGCCCTGCTGTTGTTGCTCAATCGCCACCGCCAGCTCGGCCACGGTGGGTTTCTCGAACAAGTCACGCAGAGGGAGCTCCACTCCCAAGCGCTCCCGAATGCGCGACATGAACTTGGTCGCCAGAAGCGAGTGACCACCGAGCTCGAAGAAGTTGTCGTGCACACCGACCTGGTCGATTCCCAGAAGCTCCGCAACGATTGCGCACAGCTCGCGCTCGACCTCAGTCCTGGGAGGCACGTACTCGGAGCTCAACCCACCGCGGCTCAACTCCGGTTTCGGGAGACGCTTGCGGTCCACTTTCCCGTTCGGGGTCAGCGGCAAGGCCTCCAGGCGAACGTACACCGCCGGCACCATGTACTCCGGTAGCTTCTGCCGCAGGTAGCTCCGGAACTCGCTCGCCGGTGGCTCTTGCCCCGCCTCGGGCACGTAGTACGCAGCCAGGTACGGCTGCCCCTTGATGTCTTCGCGCACAATCACCGCGACGTCGGCTACAGCCGGATGCCCCGCCAGAACCGCTTCGATCTCGCCAAGCTCGATGCGGAAACCGCGGAGTTTGACCTGCGTGTCGATTCTGCCCAGAAATTCGAGATTCCCGTCCGGGAGCCAGCGTACCAGGTCTCCCGTCCGGTACAGCCGGTCGCCCTGCCTGGACGAGAACGGGTTCGGAATGAACTTCTCAGCCGTCAGATCCGGCCGGTTCAGGTAGCCGCGTGCAAGGCCAACGCCTCCGACGCACAATTCGCCAGGAACTCCCACCGGCAGAAGCTGCCAGTTCTGGTCGAGCACGTACAGCTGAAAATTGTCGATCGGCTTACCAATTGGCGGTTCCCGCCGGTCGCTCTCGGAGGCCTCGTACATCGAAGCACACACCGTCGTTTCCGTGGGACCGTAGGCGTTCACGAACTGGCGCCCGCCGGCCCAGCGCTTGACAAGATCCAGCGTACAACGCTCGCCGGCAGTTACGATCGTCCTCAGGTCCGAGAACTCGCCCTGCGGTACCACCGCCAGAACCGACGGTGGGAGCGTCACAGTCGTAATTTGCTCCCTGCGCAGGACCTCGCCAACTCCGTCACCTGTGAGCAGCTCCGCCTGGTCGGCGTACACCAGCGTTGCACCGTTCAGCAAGGCCATCACCGTTTCCCAGACGGAAGCGTCGAAACTCAGCGAAGCGAATTGAAGAATGCGGCTGCCCGGGTGAATGGCGAAGGCCTTCCTTTGCGCCCTGGCCAGGTTCACAAGCCCCCGGTGAGGCAACATCGTTCCCTTCGGCTTTCCCGTGGATCCGGAGGTGTAAATGACGTAGGCCAGATTCTCAGGACTCACCGGAATCGGCACCTGCCCGTTTGAAGAGCGGCTGGTTTCAAGCTCCTCCAGCAAAATCGCCTCTGTCCGACCGAGGGGCAGGTTTTCCGACACCGCTCTGGTCGTGAGCAAGAAGCGGGTACCGGAGTCTTCCAGCATGTAGCGAATGCGCTCCTCGGGGTAGGTCGGATCGACCGGGAGGAACGCCCCGCCCGCCTTCAGGATGCCGAGCATCGCCACCGCCACGTCCACCGAACGCGGCAGACTGATCCCGACAATTTCATCCGTCTGCAGCCCCTTCGCCCGCAGCAGGTCGGCCAGCTGGCTGGACCTGATGTCCAGCTCCCGGTAGGACAGAACGACGTCGTGGTGCTGGACAGCCGGGGCATCAGGCTGCTCCAGCACTACCTCTGAGAACACCCGCGGTACAGTGGGCTCCTCCGGCAGCGGAACAGTCGTCTCGTTCCATTCTACGAGCAGGCGACGTTTCTCGTCTTCCGTCAGGAAGTCGAGTTCAGAAATCTTCTGCTTGGGATCCCTGGCCACCGCGCTCAGGATGTTGGCGTAGTGGCGCATCATCCGCTCGATCGTGCTCTGGTCGAACAGGTCGGTGTTGTACTCCCAGAAGCAGAGAATTCCCGAGTCCGTCTCCGTGGCGTACAGAGTCAGGTCGTACTTGGCAATTGGGTTTTCCGGTGGAAAGCCTTCGATGACCAGGTCTTTGAGCTCACGCTTCTCAAAAGGCGTGTTTTGGAAGACGAACGCCACCTGGAAAATCGGTGAGTGGCTGAGGTCGCGCTCGGGCTGGACCGCCTCAACCAGCTTCTCGAACGGCAGGTCCTGGTGTGCGTACGCCTGCAGCGTGTTCTCACGCACTTGCTTCAGCAGCGACCGAAAGTCTTCAACCTCTGAAAAGTCCACTCCGAACACGATCGTGTTGGCAAAATACCCGATCAAACGCTCAGTTTCCGTGCGCGTCCGATTGGCGATCGGGGAACCAACCAGAATGTGACTCTGCCCCGTGTAGCGGTGCAACAGGGTGTCGAACCCGGCCAACAGAGTCATGAACAGCGTCACGCCCTGCTTCTGACTCAGGTTGCGCAGGCTTTCGGTTAGCTCGGGGTCCAGGTCCTGGCGCAGGGAGTTGCCCCGGAACGTCTGGACGGCAGGCCTGGGCCGGTCCGTCGGCAGCTCGAGCACCGGCGGATTCTCGCCTACCACCTCTTTCCAGAACGCTACCTGCCGTTCGAGCACTTCGCCCTGCAGCCACTCCCGTTGCCAGACCGCGTAATCCGCGTACTGGATTGGCAGCTCAGGGAGTTCCGGCTCAACGCCTTCCTTCAAGCTGTTGTAGATCGTTGCAAGCTCGTCCACCAGGACGCCCATCGACCAGCCGTCGGTGATCGTGTGGTGCATGTTCAGCAGGATCAGGTGGTCACCTTCGTCCAGGCGGATGAGCAACACTCGAAACAGGGGTGCCCGCTCCAGGTCAAAGGGCCGCAGGGCGTCGTCGCGCATCAACACCCGCGCCACAGGCAGCCGATCCTGCTCCGGGAGTCCGGTCAGGTCCACAAGCGGCACAAGCACATCCACGCGCTCGTGAATCACCTGGACCGGGTCGCCACCACGGTTCGCGAACGAAGTCCGCAGGATTTCGTGACGCTCTACGATGCGCTCGAGCGCCTCGCGCAGCACGGCGACGTCCAGCGCGCCCTTCAGGCGAAAAGCGCTGGGCACGTTGTAATTCGTGCTCCCGGGAGCCAGCTGGTCGAGGAACCACAAACGGTGCTGAGCGAAAGACAGGGGTAAGTCGCGATCTCTGGGTACGCGTTTCAGAGGCGGCTGCTTCAGCCCGTTCGTTTCGAACCTGCGCGACTCGATGCGCTCGGCCATCTCGGCCAAGCTCGACGCTTCGAAAATCTCCCGGAGCGGCAGTTCTACCCCGAAGGCATCCCGGATGCGCGACGCCAACCGCGTGGCCAGCAGCGAGTGCCCTCCAAGGGCGAAAAAGTCGTCCTCCGGACCAACGTCGCGCACTTTGAGCACATCGCTCCAGATGCTTGCCAGTAGTTCCTGAACCGGCGTCTTCGGCGCCGAGCGTTCGGTCGCTCCCAGGTCTTCCTCGCTGGGCTGAGGCAGCGCCCTGCGGTTCACCTTTCCCGAAGACGTGCGAGGCAGACGCTCCAGCTGCACAAACACCCGCGGCACCATGTAGTCCGGCAGCCGCTGGCGCAAATAGTCCCTCAGCGCCTCTTTGTCCAGTGAGTCAGAAGCAGGAACAACGTACGCTGCCAGGAACTTCCCGGTGGCTTCGTGCTCTCGCAGGACGACGGCGGCCTCCTTCAGGTCGGGGTGCTGACGAAGCACGGATTCGATTTCTCCCAGCTCGATGCGGAAGCCGCGCACCTTCACCTGGTCGTCCACACGGCCAAGGA
Source organism: Calditrichota bacterium (assembly GCA_013152765.1). GTDB lineage: Bacteria > Zhuqueibacterota > Zhuqueibacteria > Oleimicrobiales > Geothermoviventaceae > Geothermovivens. The sequence goes on from JAADFT010000094.1 coordinate 7,091, forward strand.
ACTCGAGCTGCCCACCGTTTGTCCAGCGGACCAGGTCGCCGGTGCAGTACATTCGTGCGCCCGGCTCGTCCGAGAAGGGGTCTGGCAGGAAGACCGCTGCGGTCAGGTCTGGCCGTCCCAGGTAGCCTCGAGCGAGATTCTGCCCGCTTACGAAGAGCACGCCGGGCACACCGGGCGGCACAGGGCGCATCTTCGGGTCCAGGACGTAGAAGCGCGAGTTGGCCAGAGCGCGTCCGATCGTGGGCCGCTCCGTCTCCCGCGTGATCGGCGTGATGGAGGCATCCACCGTGCACT
>JAADFT010000095.1 GCA_013152765.1 Calditrichota bacterium
CGTGTCCCTGTTCGCTGGGGGAGAAAAGGTCTGGTACCGCGACGTTTTTCTGCTTCGCGACCCAGACTCGCAGTGGCAACGTGTCGATTCGCTCGCCGGTCCCCTCGCTTACGGAGCCAGCGTACCGACGCCCGAGGGGCTGGTGCTGGTCGGTGGAAGCGACGGGAAGCAACATTTTCCCACGGTCCGGCTCGTGTCTTTGTCCGAAGGGCGTTTGGTGTGGCACTCCCTTCCAGATCTGCCGGTACCTGTTGCCAATCTCGGAGCAGCTTACCTGGACGGCAAGATTTACGCAGGCGGAGGACAGACCTCTCCGCACGCTGTTCGCGCTCTGCGCGACCTGTGGGTGCTTAATCTTACACCACAGCCGGCTGGCAAACGTTACCGCCGCTGCCGGGACCGGGCCGCATCCTCCCGGTAGTAGCTGCCCAGGCGGGCGCGATTTACGTGATCAGCGGGGCCGAGCTGCACCCCGACTCAACGGGCAAGCCAGTGCGCCGCTACCTCCGCGACGGCTACCGCTACAGGCCCGGCGAAGGCTGGGAGCCGATTGCTGACCTTCCTCATCCTGTGGTCGCAGCTCCCGCGCTGGCGTACGGGAGCAGCCACATCCTGGTGTTCGGAGGCGACGACGGCGAATTGGCCAGCCGAATGTGGGAGCTGAAAGAAAAACACCCGGGCTTTCGCCGCGACGTCCTGGCCTACCACACGATCACCGACACCTGGGCCGTGGTCGATTCGCTCCCGCTCGGTCTGGTGACGACCACCGCGTGCTCCTGGCGCGATCTGGCAGTGCTGCCAGGCGGCGAGGATCGTCCCGGTCACCGCTCGCCCCGTGTGCTGGCCGCTGAGGCGTTGCCTGTGCCCCGCCACCTGGGCGCCCTCGACTTCAGCGTCCTCGGACTTTACTTTCTCGGCCTGATCCTGATGGGCTTCTACTTCTCGGGTCGAGAGAAGTCCACAGCCGATTTCTTCATCGCCGGTCGGCGCATTCCCTGGTGGGCAGCAGGACTCAGCATCTTCGGCACCCAGCTGAGCGCCATCACCTACATGGCCGTGCCAGCCAAATCCTACGCCACAGACTGGGTGTTCTACCTGTCGCCGATTTGCATCTTGCTGATCGCACCTCTGCTGGTGCGCTACTACCTGCCGATCTTCCGGCGTTCGAACATCACCACAGCCTACGAGTACCTGGAAATCCGTTTCAACCTGGCCGTGCGACTGTTCGGCAGCGTAGCTTTCCTGCTCTTCCAGCTCGGCCGAGTGGCCATTGTCCTGTACCTCCCGGCCATCGCCCTGGCCACCGTCACCGGCGTCGATGTGCTGACCAGCATTCTCCTGATGGGCATAATCGCTGTGCTGTACACCGTGCTCGGCGGCATCGAGGCCGTCATCTGGACGGACGTGCTGCAGGTGATCGTCCTGCTCGGTGGTGCTTTTCTGAGCCTCGTGGTGGTGCTCACGAGAATCGACGGAGGTGCAACCGGCCTTCTTCACGTGGCGGCTTCCGACCACAAATTTCACCTGTTCAACTGGACCTGGGATGCCACCGTCGCGTCGGTCTGGGTGGTCCTGGTCGGCAACTTCTTCGCCCAGCTGGCGCCTTACAGCACCGACCAGTCAGTGATTCAGCGCTACCTGACGACACCGGACGAACGCCAGGCGGCCAAAAGCATCTGGATGAATGCTTTCATGAGCCCGATTTCGAGCGCCATTTTCTTCCTGCTGGGCACAGCCCTGTACGTGTTCTACAAACACCATCCCCAGGCGCTGCATCCCGGGCTGCAGACGGACGCCATTTTCCCCTGGTTCATCGTGCAGCAGCTTCCCGCAGGCATCTCGGGGCTCCTGATCGCCGGACTTTTCGCCGCTTCCATGTCCTCCTTGGACAGCAGCATGAACAGCGTGGCAGCGGTCGTCGTCACGGATTTCTACCGGCGTTTTGCTCGCTCCGTCTCCGAAACCCGCGCGCTGCGGCTGGCCCGCTGGGTGACGGCGGCAGTCGGCCTTTTTGGTACTGTCACAGCTCTCGTGCTTGCCACAGTGCCGATCGCGTCGTTGTGGGACGTGTTCCTGCGACTCTTGAGTTTCCTGGGAGGAGCTCTTTCGGGCGTGTTCTTGCTGGCGGTCTTTACGAAACGGGCTAACGGACCTGGAACGCTCGTGGGCGCAGCAGCGGCGGTGCTGGTGCTGGCCTGGGCGCAAGCGTTCACCCCCATCCACTTTTTCCTCCACGCCGCCATCGGCAGCGTCACCTGCGTTGTGGTTGGCTACGCCGCCAGTCTGATTCTCAACCGTGCGTGAGGTCTGAGCCGAAGCCTGCAACACCAGATTTGCCCGAACAAGGGAAGAAGCGCGATGTGTTTTCCCCGTCCGGGATCAAATTGCCCGGGCTCTCTCGAGAAGGCGCTAACTAAAGCGGGCTCAACCCGTGAACAGACCGCCGACATACTGACGAAACACGACTAATTTCGCCTGAGTCTTTGCCATCCACCCCTAACCAACTTGCTGGAGGTGTCATCATGGCGAAACTACCGATTTCCGTTTTCAAGGGCTTTGCAGTTGCTGCCCTTCTGTCCGTGGTCAGCCTTCTCGCCGCGACGGTTGCGCGTGCGAGCGAATCCCCCGAGAACGACCGGACCCGCTGGTTTCGCGAGGCCAAGTTCGGCATGTTCATTCACTGGGGCGTGTACTCAATGCTCGGTCGACACGAGTGGGTGCGGCAGCTCTGCCACATTCCCCTCCAGGAGTACCAGTGGTACGTGGACAACTTCAACCCTGTCGACTACGACCCCGACCAGTGGGTGGCGCTGGCTCAGGAAGCCGGGATGCGGTACATGGTGATCACCAGCAAGCACCACGACGGCTTCTGCATCTTCGACAGCAAGTACACCGACTACGACATCATGCACAGCAAGTACCACAAGGATGCTCTGGGCATGCTGGTAAAAGCCTGCCGCAAGCGGAACATGCCGCTCGGGTTTTACTACTCCATCATGGACTGGCACCACCCGGACTACCTGCCGAGGCGCGACTGGGAAACCGACCGCCCTACGGAGGGTGCTGATTTTGAGCGCTACATCGAGTACATGAAGAACCAGCTGCGCGAACTGGTCACCAAGTACGATCCTGCCATCCTCTGGTTCGACGGGGAGTGGGAACACAGTCTGGAGGAACTGCACGCTTTCGAAATCGAAAAGATGCTGCGGTCGTTGAAGCCGGACATGCTGATCAACGACCGCCTGTTTAAGCGGACTCCCGGACACGGGGATTTCGGCACACCGGAGAACTACGTGCCAGCAACCGGTATCACCAACCCGGACGGTTCGCCGCGGCTCTGGGAAGCGTGTTACACGATGAACTGGAACAGCTGGGGCTACAACCACTACGAAACGGAGTTCCACAGCGGCACCCAGCTCATCCGCCAGCTCATCGAGATCGTCAGCAAGGGAGGAAACCTGTTGCTGAACGTCGGGCCAACGCCGCAGGGCACGATTCAACCGGAGTTTGTGGCGCGGCTCAAGTACATCGGGCGCTGGATGAAAGTGAACTCGGAGGCCATTTACGGCACCACTGCGAGCGTGTTTAACAAGCTTCCCTTCTTTGGGCGCTGCACTGTGAAGGGCAATCGACTCTACCTGCACGTGATGGGCTGGCCCCTGGACCACAAGCTCCGCCTGCCGGGCCTGAAAACCAAGGTGCTGCGGGCTTACCTGCTCGTCGACAAACAGCACGATCTCCCCGTCAGCCGTCAGGGCAACGACGTGATCATCGACCTGCCCGAGCGCGCTCCGGACCTCGATGCCACTGTCGTTGCAGTGGATCTGGCTGGCAAGCCCGAAGTCGAGCCGTACAAAATCCGGGCTAACGAGAAAGGTGTCGTGGAGTTACCCGTCTACATGGCCGAGATCCGCTCCCGGATGGGACAAAGGGCTTACCTGGACCACTTCTACAAGCACACGATGCTGACGAACTGGCAGAACGTGAACGACTACCCCGAATGGGAGTTCGTGGTCGACAAGCCGGGCACCTACGAGATCAGGATGAGCTACGCCGCCGGCTGGCGTCTCAAAGGCAACCCCTTCGTTGTTCAGGTGGACAGCAAGGAAATCCCTGGCGAGACCCAGTCCTCCGGCTCGCGGATGTTCCCGAAGACGTTTACCGTGGGCACGGTCGAGTTGGAACCGGGGTCGCACGTACTCAGCGTGCACATCAAGTACATCACAAACAACCACGCGATGAACCTGGAAAAGGTGATCCTGCAACGCCAGCCGTGAGGCTGCGCGGCCAAGAATCACTCCAGGACGAGCGCCTGCGAACTGACCTCTGAATCCTGATTGAGGCAAACCTTACGCAGAGCTTGCAGCGGTCGCAGTGAAACCGGCTCGTCGTGCCAAACAGCTCTGCTGCGAGGCCTGCTCGTTCGCAGTCGCGTTTCCGGCGGGTTTTCCCGATTCAAAACGGGCGGGCACCAGTTTCCCGCCCGTTTTCCGCTTCCTCTGAGGTGCACTCGCGGAGAAAGGAAGCGCTCTTTGGTGAGTAGGGAGGGGCAACGAATGTGACAGAGTTGAGGGAATTCTTCGGCATCCCGGATTGTTCACAGGGAAGGGAGAAAAGGCGGCGTCCGTTACGATTTACTCAGTGCATTGAGCAAATTTACTCAAGACTTTGAGTAAAATTCCCTCGTCGCCTTTTTTGGGTACACGGTAGTTCTGCTACCAGAAAATGTTGGTGATTTTCTCCAGGTCAAGCCCGCTTTAGCGGGCGCCTCCTCAAGGTAGCCCGGGGATTTGATCCCCGGGCCCGGGCGAAAAACCACATTTTGCTTCTTATTCGCTTTGTCCGGGCAAATCTAACATAATAGGCGGAAAGGACCTGTGAAAAATCCTCATAAAGCGTAGAACCGCGGGGGCGGAGAACACCTTCTGCTGCCCCAAACTCTGCGTTCCCTGCGTCGCTGCGGTTTGACATCCTTTTTTTACGAATCTCCTAACGACTATTCGCTAAGTTTCTCCTCCCTCACAAACCCATTCCTCACCCAGAAATCCAGGACCAGGCGGTTCAGGTGGCGGCGACGGCGGCCGATGCCGTGCCGCTCCTCCGGGTACAGCATGAGCTCGAACTGTTTGCCCAGCAGCTGGAGCTTGTCGATGAGCTGCAAAGTGTTTTGCATGTGCACGTTGTCGTCGGTGGTTCCGTGAACGATCAGTAGTTTGCCGCGCAGGCTGTCGGCGTGGGTCAACACCGAGCCGAACGCGTACCCCTCGGGATTCTGCTCGGGCGTGTCCATGTAGCGTTCGGTGTACACGGTGTCGTACAGCCGCCAGTCCGTCACGGGGTAGAGCGAAACACCGTGCGTGAAAATCGAAGCGTCCACAGTCAGGGCCATCAGTGTGGCGTAACCGCCGTAGCTGCCACCCGTGATGGCTACGTGTGTGGCGTCCACGAACGGCTTCTTCAGTACCCACTTCATGGCCTCGCGCCAGTCGTGCATCTCCCACTTGCCGAGATTCCGGTACATTTCCGCCACACCCTTCTTGCCGAAATGCCCTGAACCACGGTGGTCGATGCTGATCACAATCGCTCCTTGCTGGGCCAGATAGAAGCCGCGCAGGCTCCAGGGGAACGCATTCCGCACTGTTTCGGCGCCTGGGCCGCCGTAGATGGAGAGGATGACCGGGTAACGCTTGGCCGGATCGAAGTCGGGCGGTAAAATCCAGCGTGCCGGTAAATCGTAGCCGTCGCCAATCGGGATTCGGAACAGTTCCACTTTTCCGAGCGCGTACTCGTCCATCTCCGGCTTCTTGCTGTCGCCAAGCACACGCACAACGGAGCCATCCGTCCGGCGAAGGAGCATCTTCCCGGGAGTCGTGATGTTGCTGTACGTGTCGATGAAGTACGAGCCGCCAGGCGACAGGCGCACCGAGTGCGTTCCGGCTTCAACGGTCAACTGCTCCACCTTGCCGCCGGACAGTTTCACCCGAAACAGCTCCGTGTTCCAGGATTCGCCCTTGTCCGCTGTGAAGTACACGTAGCCGCCCTTCTCGTCGACCAGCGAAACGGAGAGGACCTGCCACTTGCCCTTCGTCAAGCGCTTGCGGAGTTTGCCGTTCATCCCGTACAGGTAGAGATGCTTCCACCCGTCGACATCGGAGTGCACCAGAAACCCGGACCCGTCTTTCAAGAAGTACAAATCCGTGAGAAATTCCACCCAGGTGTCCTGGTGCTCGTGGTACAGTTGCCTCTTCTTTCCGGTCTCGAGGTCGACGGCGTAGAGGACAAGGTCCGTCTGATCGCGATTCATCCACTGTACCGTGAGCGTCTGTCCGTCGGGCGTCCAGAACGGCCAGGCAAGGTACTGGTCCGCATTTTCGTCGAAGTCCGCCCACACAATTTCGCCGCCCTCGGCACTGACCACGCCGAGTCGCACTTTCGGGTTCGGGTCGCCCGCTTTGGGGTAGCGCTCCCACTCGAGCTCGCCGTGAACGCCGCCAGCGTGGAAAATCGGGAAGCGGGGTACCGGCGAATCGTCAAACCGCAGAAACGCCAGCCGCTTGCTGTCCGGTGACCACCAAAAAGCGCGGTAGCGCGAGGCACGTCCCAGGATCTCTTCGTAGTAAACCCACGACGCCCAGCCGTTGTAAATGACGTCCGAGCCGTCACTTGTCAACTGGTATTCGAGACCCGTCTTCAGATCGATCGTGAACAGGTTGTGGTCACGGGTGAAAGCCACGTACCGGCCATCGGGCGAAAGCGTCGGATTCTTTTCCTCCCCAGGATTGGCGGTCAGACGCCGGAACTCCTTGCTCTCCGTGTTCAAATACCAGAGGTCGTGATCCCGGCTGAAGATGAGAACGCGGTAGTCCTTGCTGTGCGCACTTGGGTGCAAAATGCTGAATCGACGGGGCACTTTCGGGCGGAAATCCTTCGGATTGAGGTAAAGCGTCGCCACACCGGTCTCGGCGTCCACAAGGTAGAGCTTTTGGACTTTGTCCGATGAGTCCACCCTCAACTCGTAGTAGTGGCCGTCGTCCGCCCAGCCCTGAACCGCCGGTAACGCCTTCGTCAACCGGGGCTCGGCGTACTCGAAGGCCTGTGCGTAAGTGATTCGCTTGGTGCCTGCGAGAGTGCTTCCCGGCACAGCCAGGAGCGAGAATGCCGCAAACCCGACGAGCACGAATGCCACGTTCAGCGCACGTTTCATGTGAACCTCCCAGAGAGAATCTCCGTTCGGGAAAACAAGACGACGTCCGACAGCTTGAGTACCCCCGAATGTCTGCGCACTGGAGCCTCTACCGATTTTACTTCTCCGGCGGTGGCGTTCCGATGCCCTCCAGGCTTTCCCCCTCCAGACGGGCCAC
>JAADFT010000096.1 GCA_013152765.1 Calditrichota bacterium
AGCTCGAAGTTTTTTCTTACCTTGGCGTCGCATTTGTCGCAAAAAGGGCAGGGGGCACGCAGACGAATGCCCCCTTTGTCCGTTTGAGGCGGCAAAGGGCGCGAAACGCTGGGTCTTGGACAAGGACACGAGGTCAGGTCATTTCGGCGAAGGCTTCAGAGAGAATTCACTGGGAGCGCTTCTGGGACGCACCGCGCGATCTGGACGAGATCTACTCCACCCAGGGGCGCATCCTGCGAGCGCTGGACGGCGTTTTCGATCCAAAAGGGAAACTCGTGCTCGAAGTCGGCGCTGGTACGGGGCGGGACAGCCAGGCCCTGGCCGAGCTGGGCGCCACCGTGGTGACACTGGACTACGCCGACAGCGCCATCCGGCTCATTTCGGGGCTGGTGGCACGAGTGCCGCACCTCTACGCCGTTCAGGGCGACGCCTTCGCACCGCCCTTCCGGCCGGGCTCTTTTGACCTGGTGTTCCACCAGGGGTTGCTCGAGCACTTTCGCGACCCGCTGCCCCTTTTGCAGGCAAACGTGGCGCTGCTCAAGCCGGGCGGCCTGCTCCTGATCGATGTGCCCCAGCGCTACCACCTCTACACGCTGGTGAAACATCTGGCCATCTGGCTGAACAGGTGGTTCGCCGGTTGGGAAACCGAGTTTTCGATTCGCGATCTGGAGCGGCTGGTCCGCAAGGTTGGGCTGGAGCCTGTTCGTCGTTACGGCGACTGGATGCGCCCCAGCTTCGTGTACCGGGCAACGCGGGAGGCCCTGAAACGCGTCGGGATTCGCCTGCCGATGTACCCGCCTGGCATCCCTGTTCTGCACGAGCTTCGTGAAGCGCTGCGGCGCTGGGCCTGGGGAAGAAGCTGGGCCTTTTACACATACCTGGACGTCGGGATCGTGGCTCGCAAGCCAGTGCAGGAGTCCACCGAATCCGTCGTACAGGCGCCAGCGACAGTTGAGGAGGCCGGGGCGCTGTGAGCGTCGAGCGGCTCGAGCTGCTGGTCATCAACTGGCAGGACATTCGAAACCCGCTGGCGGGTGGGGCAGAGGTTCATTTGCACGAGATTTTCACGCGCCTGGTTCAACGCGGCCACAGGGTCACGCTGCTGGCCTCGCGTTTCGACGGCGCAGCGGAACAGGAGGTAGTGGACGGTCTGGCCGTTGTCCGGCGCGGTCAGAGGAGCACGTTCAACTTTGTAGTTCCCCGCACTTACAGAGAGCTGAGGCAGTCCCGGCGGTTCGACGTCGTGGTGGACGACATCAACAAGATTCCGTTTTACACACCGCTCTACGTCGCCGAGCCGCTGGTAGCGCTGGTGCACCACTTTTTTGGCAAGAGCATCTACCGCGAGGTTCCCTGGCCGCTGGCCTCGTACGTGTACGCTGCAGAAAGGCTTGTGCCGGCGGTGTACCGACGCCAGTGGACCGGGGCGGTGTCGCCCAGCACACGGAATGAGCTGCTGGCTCACGGCTTCGACCCGGCCAAAGTGCTGCTGGTTCCCAACGGGGTGGACACGCGGCAGTACGTCCCGGACCCCGGGCAGCGGGAATCGGCTCCGCTGGTGGGCTACTTGGGGCGCCTCAAGCGCTACAAGAGCGTGGACCACCTGCTGCTGGCGTTCAAACAGCTTTTGGAGTGGGTACCTCAAGCCCGCCTGCTGGTCGTGGGCGACGGCGACGATCGGCCCAGGCTCCAGCGTTTGGCACAACAGCTTGGGCTTGATGCGCAGGTGGAGTTCACCGGCGCCGTCAGCGAGGCCGACAAGGTGCGGCACCTTCAGAGAATGTGGGTTTGCGTAAACCCGTCCCCCAAAGAGGGCTGGGGGCTCACGGTGATTGAGGCCAACGCCTGCGGCACGCCCGTGGTGGCAGCTAATTCGCCCGGGCTGCGCGATTCCGTGGTGGATGGCCAGACGGGCTACCTTTACCCGTACGGCGACGTGGACAGGCTGGCAAATTTGTTGAAGTACCTTCTTTCGCACGAGGAAGAGAGAAAGCGGTTGGGCGAAAATGCGCTCGCCTGGGCAAGACAGTTTGGCTGGGATCGGGCAGCAGACCGGATGGAGGAACTCTTAGGACTCGCGCTGCAGTCAGGCTGAAGTGGAGGATTCAATGGACGACAAGCGTTTGACGAAGTTTGTGGGCCTGGGCATTTTTGTCATCTCGTTCCTGACGTACTGGCGATGTCTGGCGCCAACGACGTCGTTTTGGGATTGCGGTGAGTTCATCACCTGTTCCTACCTGCTCGGCGTACCTCACCCGCCAGGAGCGCCCCTTTACCTGCTCATCGGTCGCCTCTTCTCGATGATTCCTTTCGCCCACGACATCGGCTACCGGGTGAACCTGTTCAGCGCGCTGGCCAGCGCCCTGACCATCACCCTGGTCTACCTGACCGTGCTACGCCTGATCGCCATGTGGCGGGGCAAACCGAAAACCGCTGTGGACCGCTGGCTGGTGCACGGGAGCGCGGTGGTTGGCGCCCTGGCTTTCGCCTTCACCGACACCTTCTGGTTCAACGCTGTTGAAGCCGAGGTGTACGCTCTCAGCATGTTGCTCACCGCGGCAGTCGTCTACTTCATCCTGGTCTGGCACGAGCACGCCGAGGAGCCCGGCAACGAACGCTACCTGCTCCTGATCGCCTACATCGTGGGTCTGGCCATCGGAGTCCACCTGCTGAACGTGCTCGCCATTCCCGCCGTTTTGCTGGTCATCTACTTCCGCCTGAACAAGGGCAAAGAAACGCTGCAGTCCTTCGTCCTTTTCGGTGTGGTCACGTTGCTGGTCTTCTGGGCGGTGTACCCGGGCGTCGTGAAAGGCGTGCCCTGGGTCGCGGACAAGATCTCCTTCTGGGGTATCCCGGTGGTTTTCCTGCTGATCGTGCTGGGCGCTTACCAGGCCCTTCGCCACGGGAAACGGTGGACGAGCATCGCCCTGATGTCCGCCGTGCTGGTCCTGGTGGGCTACTCCACGTACACGGAGATCTACATCCGCAGCAATCTGGATCCGCCAGTGGACGAGAACGACCCGGAAACTCTGGACGCGATGGTCTACTACCTGAATCGCGAGCAGTACGGCACCATCAAACCGTGGCCTCGTCCGGCCGATCCCTACAGCCTGCGCAAGAGCGTGTGCCGGGATGAGTACAACGGTTCGCTCTCGTTCATGTGGAAGTACCAGATTCGCGCCATGTACATCCGCTACTTCGGCTGGCAGTTCATCGGCAAGGACAGAAGCGTCGCCCCGGCAAACCCGGACGACGCCTGCCGCGCGGACACGTTCACGCTGAATGGGCTCTGGGCTCTACCGTTTCTGATCGGCTTGATGGGGGCCATTCACCATTTTCGAAAGGACTGGCGACACGCGCTGGTTGTACTTGTGCTTTTCCTTGCGACGGGAATTGCCATTGTGCTCTACCTGAACCAGCCAGATCCGCAGCCACGTGAACGTGACTACGTGTACGTGGGATCGTTCTACGCGTTCGCGCTGTGGATTGGGCTGGGCTTACTCGGCTTTGTCGAAACAGCGCGAGAATGGCTGCGCTCCGGCGAGTTCACGAAGAAGGTCGTCTACATTCTCGGACCATCCGTCGGGCTTCTGCTGCTGGGTGTGATCCTGGAAAGCGCAGCTGGTGTGCACGGCGGTTTCACCCGTGCGCTCAAAGGTGTCGGCAGCGTCGGAGGCCTGTTCTCGCTTCTGCTGATGTTCACAGGATTCATGGAGGCGTTGCGGGAGAGACTGGCCTCCGAGGGCAAGAATCCCGTCTGGCCGGTGGCGGTGATCGTGGCCGTTTTCCTCATTCTCGGGCCGGTTAACCTGTTCGCCCACAACTTCCACACCCACAACCGCAGCGGCCGCTACGTGCCGTACGACTACTCGTACAACATGCTCCAGACCTGCGAGCCGAACGCCATCGTCTTCACGAACGGCGACAACGACACCTTCCCGCTGTGGTTCCTGCAGTACGTGGAGAAGGTTCGTCCGGACATCCGGATTGTGAACCTGAGCTTGCTGAACACGAACTGGTACATCAAGCAGCTCAAACACCGTGAACCGAAGGTGCCGATCAGCCTGACGGACCGGCAGATCGACGCCCTGCAAGCCATGCCGTGGAAGACGCGCCGAATCCGCGTGCCAGTGCCAACCGAGGTGTGGCTTAAACACCGCGAGGAAGCGGGCATCAAGACGCCGCCCACGGAGGAAGAGCTCAAGCAACCTCACTACCTGGAGTTCGACGTGAGGCCGACGCTTAATTTCGGCGGCACCACCGGAATTCGTGTGCAGGACTACATGATCCTGAACATCCTGTACGCCAACCAGTGGAAGAAGCCGCTCTACTTCGCCGTCACCGTCTCGCCGAGCAACAAGATCGGTCTGAACCGCTACCTGCGGATGGACGGTCTCGATTTCAAGATCGTCTCCATACCCGGCGACTCGATCGCGGTTGACCGGCTTCGCAAGAATCTGTTCGAGAAGTTCCTGTACCGAAACCTGAACAATCCCAAGGTCTACTACGACGACAACACGATCGGGCTGCTTCAGAACTACCGTGCAGCTTTCTTGCGGTTGGCTTACTACTACCACTCGCACCACCAGCTCGACAAGATGGTGGAGGTGCTGGACAAGATGGAGGAAGTCATTCCAGAGGAAGTGATTCCGCTCCACAGCGTCCAGCTCAGCCTGCAGATCGGCCAGTGGTACTACGAGGCCGGTCGCCCCGAAGAATTTGAGCGGCGGTTGAAGAGGGTAGTGGAGCAGAATCCGACCAACGGTCTGGCGGTCGGCTGGCTCGTCAACCTGTACCGCAACGAGAAGCGCTACAACGACGCAATCGCCGTGCTGCAGGAGTGGCTCCGCCACTACCCGACAGATGCAGACGCGCAGCGACAGATTCAGGAACTGCAGAAGCTGGCTCAGCAGGCGCTCGAGCAGCAGACGGCGAAGGACACAACGTTGCCGGACACGGCGATCAAGGTTCCGGAGAAGTAGCTGCATCTCGTTACGCCGGATTCACCAAAGTCGCGAGGGAACATTTCCGCTCGGGGTTTAATCCCCCGGGCGGATTAACGCCCGGGTCGTAGGAAGTCTCGACCGGTCGAAGGCGAGTTTGCCGGTACTTCGACACGGCGGGATTCGTTGGACGGAGCGAATTTCGCCTAACGTTCCTTGCTTTCGAATGGGACCGACGCGAAAACGGTGGGCTCTTGCGGGATACAGCCAGTTGGGGGCAGGTGAGCTGAGAGACAAGAGCGGTCAGGTTGCAACACCGACGTGAGGGGTGGGTTGCGCCTTGTTTGTCCTGACGATTGCTACTGCTCAATCCGTTTTGCCAGAACCGAACATCGAGGACCGGCGTGAAGCGCATTCTTACGCCCATCCTGAAAATTGCGGTAAGCGCTCTTTTGGTGGGGTTCCTGCTGAAGCGAATCGGCGTGGAACCCTTGGTGCGCGAGCTCGCACACGCGAATCCAGCGGGGTTGCTGCTGGCTTTGCTCTGTTTCACCGCGAGCACTGTGCTGGGGGCATTTCAGTGGCATCTTTTGCTGCGAGCCCGATCTGTGCATTTCCCGTTTCTCCGCACTCTCGGTTACTACTACGTCGGGCTCTTCTTCAACAACTTCCTCATTGGCTACGTGGGCGGAGACGCCTTTCGAATCTACGACGCTGCGCGCGCTTCGGGCAACGCAACAGCCGCTGCTTCGGCCGTGTTGTTTGATCGTCTGCTTGGATTTGTCGTCCTCACCAGTCTGGCCCTTGTCGCCAGCGTTGTGTGGCTGCAACAATTTGCGCTCGGAAAGATGGCCCTCGTTGCCGTCGTGATTCTGGTGGTCTGGGCCACGGCCGTAGCCGTACTCTTCGAGGAAAGAATTGCGCGCGCTGTGGCGCCGCTGGTCACGTTTCTTCTGCCGGTGCGCCTCCACACGCGGGCTCGAGACCTCTACCGCGAACTCAACGCTTTTCGGCATCAGAAGAAAGCGCTGGCCCGAATTCTGGTCGTTTCCGTCTTCGTTCAGTTTCTGCGTGTGGTGACGCACTACTTCGCCGGCCTTGCCGTTGGGGTGCACGTAAGCCTTGTGTACTTTCTGGTGTTCATCCCCATCGTCGCCCTGATGGCCAGTTTGCCGGTGACGTTCGGCGGCATCGGCATGCGCGAGCAGACGGGCGTTGCCCTTTTCTCGCAGATCGGTTTGCCCCCAAGCAGCGTTACAGCAATGGAGTTCCTGGCTTACCTGGTCGGCGTGCTTTCCAGTCTGCCGGGCGGGGTGTACTTCCTGCTCCGGCGTGAACAGTTCCGGGCAGCAACGGATGCTGCGGCGTCGTGACGTTTGTCGGACGCGTTTCGGAACACGAGAATCCAAGTGAGGGAGGAATGTAAGGTGAACGCGCGACGGCTTTCCTGGTTGGTTGCCACACTTGCTGTTCTGGTGGGTGTGTCCGGGTGCGTGTGGGTGCCGCAGGTGCAGGGTCCCGAAGACCTGGTAATCGCTTTCGGCGATCCGCAAGAGTGGGCTCAGGTGGATTCCCTCGTTCGCTCCGCACTTGAGCGCACCATCTCGACTCCGCACCGGGAGAAGATTTTCCGCGTGCATTTCTACCCGGCAGACAGTCTGGGCCGCTACAACCACTACCGCCACCTGCTTTTCGTGGGCTCTTTGCAGGCCCAGGGCAAAGCGGGCGAGTACATCAGCAAACTCGTCGGCCGCAACCGAGAACGCGTTCTCGAAGATTCCGCGTTCGTTTTCAGCAAGCGGGATCCCTGGGTCAAGAAACAGCTGCTGGTCGTTTTTACGGCCAAAGATCTGCCCACCCTCAAGCAACGGTTGAAAGAGAATCAGGACCTGCTCTTCAACCTCTTCAACGATTTCGTGAACGAGCAGGTCGAAAAGCGCATGTTCGCAACTCTGGAGCAAAAAGACATCGAGAAGCACTTGCTCGAAAAATACGGCTGGATGGTGCGGGTCCAGCACGACTACTTCATTGCGCTGGAAAAACCCAACTTCGTTTTCCTGA
>JAADFT010000097.1:0-1599 GCA_013152765.1 Calditrichota bacterium
AGATGGTGGAAGCGGCGCGCAAGTACAACCGCGTCGTCCAGGTAGGAATGCAGAACCGCAGCATCGAAGGCGTGCGCAAAGCCATCGAGTTCCTGCACTCCGGCAAGCTGGGCGAGATCTACATGGCCAAAGGCCTTTGCTTCAAACCGAGGGACTGCATCGGCCGTGGAGCGGAAGTGCCCGTGCCAAAGGGTCTGCACTGGGATTTGTGGCTGGGTCCGGCTCAGTGGCGTCCCTACAACAGCATTCTGGTTCACTACAAGTGGCACTGGTTCTGGGATTTCGGCTGCGCCGACATCGGCAACCAGGGCCCGCACCAGATGGACATCGCGCGCTGGGGCATGAACAAGCGCGTGCACCCGCGCAAGATCAAGTGCGTGGGCGGCAAGTTCGCCTGCGACGACGATCAGGAAACGCCCAACACGCAACTGGCCACGTTTGAGTACGACGACGGCAAGATCATCCAGTTTGAGGTACGCGGCTGGTACACGAACAACGAGGACGGCATCCGGATCGGCAACCTGTTCTTCGGCACCGAGGGCTGGATGCACCTCCAGGGCGACAAGTGGAAAACCTACTACGGCCGCAAGAATGAGCCGGGCGAGTTCTACGACGGCACCGGCGACGTGGCCAACCCGATGAATCTGGCCGGAACCGGCGGCTCAGCCCACTTCAAGAACTTCATCGACGCCGTCCGCGCTAACGACTGGAAGATGCTCAACGCGGACATCCTGGAAGGGCACATGTCCACCGCGATGTCCCATCTGGCCAACATCTCCTACCGGCTTGATCGCGAGCTCGAGTTCAACCACTACTCCGAGCGCTTCGTGGACGACGACGATGCCAACGGCTTCCTGACCAGACCCTACCGCTACCCGTTCGTGGTGCCGGAACAGGTTTGAGCCTCGCACATTCATCAGAATCCAGCAGAAGGGCAAGCCAAAGCTTGCCCTTCTTTTTTGCCCGGGAGAGAAGGAACAGGCAAGGGATGCTTCCCCCCTGCCGATTTTGCCCTGGGTTTTGCGTCTCTCACTTCCACCTCCACTCTCTCGCGGCGACGCTCAGCCCATCTCGCACGGATTGCTCTCCCTTGCGCCCTCGGCCAGCCGCCACAACGCGACTGGGCGGCAGCCAACCTGCGCTCTTTGCGAACAGTTCACCCTGCCATTACTTCGGTCCCAGGGCTCGCCCTTTTGCCCGTCCGAAAGCAAAAGACTGTGGACGCGTTCCGTTCGGAACTTCGCCAACGACACTTTGTTAACAATCTTTGGAAACAGGGTGTCTCGGCGTGTTTGTCCGGAACAAAGCGAAAGAGGAGGCTGAGATGGCACACGAGGGCAACATCGGACGTCGGGACTTCTTGAAGACGAGCGCAAAAGGCGTCGCCGGGCTGGCAGCAGCCAGCGCCACACTCGGTGTGCTGCGTCCAGAACGCGTGTTGGGGGCGAATGACCGCGTCAACGTGGCCGTGGTCGGCCCAGGTCACCGGGGCCGCGATCTCATCCGGCTCTTTCACGAGCACAGCAAGGATCTCAACATGGAAATCGTGGCTGTGTGCGACATCTGGAAAGAGCCCCGGGAACTGGCTGCCAAGCTCGT
>JAADFT010000097.1:1672-8629 GCA_013152765.1 Calditrichota bacterium
GTGATCATCGCCACGGCCGACTTCCAGCATGCGTACCACGCCACGGAGGCCGTGAAGGCAGGCAAAGACGTGTACGTGGAAAAGCCGCTTGCCCACACGATGAAAGACGCCAAGATGGTGCTCAAGGCCGTCTCCGAATCCGACCGCGTTGTGCAGGTGGGCACGCAGCGCCGTAGCGGTCCCAACTACCAGGCAGCGGCCGAATTCATCCAATCCGGGAAATTTGGCCCAATCACGTTCGTGGAGCTGGTGTGGAATGTGAACCAGCCCAAGCGCTGGCGTCGTTTCGACGAGCTGAAACGCATCCGAAAAGAAGACACCGACTGGGGTCGCTACCTGATCAATCTGCCCTACCGCCCCTGGAATCCGCGTTACTACTTAGAGTTCCGCCTGTTCTGGCCGTTCTCTTCGGGCATCCCGGACCAGTGGATGGTCCACCAGATCGACACGGTGGCGTGGTTTGCCCAGGATCCGTACCCCGAGAGTTGCATTGCCACAGGACGCCTCGAAATGTGGAAAGACGGCCGCACCAACCCGGACACCTTCACGGCCGTGTTCGAGTACGCAAAGGGATTCCAGGTCCTCTACACGTCTCGCCAGCACAACTCGTACGGTGGCGTGAAAGAACTTTACTTCTCGAATCTCGGCACACTCGACTTGAAGCGGAACAAGATCACCGGGGAAGGAGGTCTCGAAGCACGTCACAGCCTGGATGGCAAGGATCACAAGCTACCGGACATGGATTTGCCCAAAGCCACTACGGTGACCGGTGTCAAGGCAACCGGTGGTACGGCCAGTCTGCACATGCGCAACTGGATGGAGTGCATCCGCAGCCGGAAACAACCCAACGCGCCAATCGAAGCGGGCTACGCGCATTCTGTGGCGCTCTGCATGGCGATCGAGTCCATGCGAACTGGAAAGAAGGTTCGTTTTGACCGCGCTACTCAGGAAATTGTCCCCGTGTAACGCGACTGACCAGCCATCGTCTGCGTGCACGAGCGGGCCTGCGGGCCCGCTTTTGTTTTTCGAGCCACGGCAAATCAGAACGCAGAACCAGAAGTATGAGCTCGTCGAGCCCAAACGGCGCCGATCACAGGCAGCGGACCGCTCCAGTTTACCCTCGCGTAGCCTTCGGTGCCTTCCAAACACCCCCTTCTATACCCGGTCGAGCCTCTCTAACCACTCCGCCCGGGGCAGCGGTTCCCCGGGCGGTCCGGTCAATCATGTGTCGAAATATTCGGTTTCCTTTACGTTCGCCCCCTGGAGTCACCGAACAGGTTATTTGGACGTGGCTCTACACAAGTGTTTTTGGTTCAGAAGCTGTACTTCAGCTTGGTGTAAATCATGTCGTTGTTGTCGTACTGGCCGAACCAGCCCTCCGTCCCGGTGAAAATGTTAGCTCCCACCAGAACTTCGAAACCATCGGCCAGGTCGTAGGTCAGCTTCGGGCGAATGAGAGCGTCGTTGTTGTTGAATCCGTAGTAGACGAAAAGCTGCAAGTTGAGTGTTTCGTTCAAGAAATCGCGCGAAGCCAAGAACGTGCCCATGTTGGTATTTTCATCCTGCACGATGTAGTCGTCGTAGTCCAGGATGCGTTGCTGGATGAACTGACCACTCAAATGAATGTCCCACAGCGTGTAGTCGAGACCGAGCAAGTAGTGGAGGTAATTCTTCTTCACCACACTTTCCGGAAGTCGCGGATCGTTGGAGTTGAAGTACTTGCCGTGGTAGTAGGCACCCTCGCCGCGAAGCACAAACGGACCCAGTGTCGTGCTGAAACTGCCACCTCCGATTGTGAGACGGTGGTATTCCGGGTAGATCGTTAGCCCCACAAGCCTGTGGGTAGCAGGGTCGATCTGCTTCACAGCGTGCATGGTCGGGTCGTCATCCCAGGCGTAGCCGGCCATCAGCTCCAGGTCTACAAGGGATGTGAGAGCTGAAAATTTGCCGAAGACCTCGCTGTTTTCCAACGATGGCGTGACCCGCGACCGCGAGTAATCGAACTTCGGCGGAATCGGGAACGCTCTCCGTGGCCGCCAGATTGATCCTTCGGGTGGAAACACGGTCGGCGTAAAGGTAGGCAGCCACACGAATTCGAACGTGTTGTCTCCGATGTAGTAATCTGCTTTCAAGGCCGTTACACCCATCCGGATTTCGTCGAAGTCCCGCAAAAGGAATTCGCTCAGATCCTTGGGGGACACGATGTCTGTGATGAACACACCGTCGGCCTTTCCCCAGATGATCTGCTGTTTGCCGATGCGCAGATCGACCGTGTTGAAGTAGATGTCCAGGTAGGCCTCCCGGAGTTTGAACTCCATCGGCAGATCGGGATACTGGTAGATGTACGGGTTGACCTTGAAGGCCACCTTTCCTTTGCTCTGTTCCACGTTCAAATTGAACGTGTTCTGGATGATGGAATACTCGTGGTCGCCGTGCAGAAGGACACCTGTGTAATTCCGCACGTAACCTGTCAGGCTGACAGACTGAGCCCAAGCAGTAGTCGCCAGAAGCAGAGGCAGAGCCAGTAGAGCCGCTGCTTTCAGGCTTAGCCGAAACTTCTTCATCGTAAGCCTCTCCTCATCATGCGTTCCGTAAACATGCTGTTTTTGATACCTGAGTCGATTTTCACGTCCGTCAGGGTCATTCGAGTGGTGTGGTTCTTCTGCACATTGTGCATCTCAGTCTGCGTGATGATCCAGTACCCTTTGATGTTCTCGACCTTGTTGATCTTGAGCGTCTTCAGGTACTCGCCATCTTCGTCGTAGAAATCTCGTTTGAGACCGTACCACTTACCCTTCACCACCCAGGTGACAGTGCGAGAGTACATGTAGTCCTCGTCTTTCGGAATGCTCTCAATGACGTAGCACGGTTCGCCTTCCAGGGTTTCCTCTCGCAGGATCTTGTGGTTGTCTTCCTCGGGCTTGCGATCCCCCAGGTCGTCGTAGGTGAAGTCGGAGCCCATAAAGTAGTCGCCTTTGCTGTCGCTGGAAATGCGCTTCACTTTCTTCAGAGCGGGCAAGTAGATCCACTGGTCGTCATCTTTGTTCGGATCGTCGTAGCTCCAGTTCATGAACGAGGTGTTGCGCACATCGGCCGGCGACACGAAGAACATGATCTTCTTCTCAACGTTGCCAAAGTCTTTGATGAACTGCTTGATCACGCGGACACGTTTGTCGCCGTTGGCGTTGATCAGGGTCATGGTCAGCGTGGCTTCCATCTCTTTACCAGTTGGCCGATTGTAGACTTTCCGCATGATCTCCAGCGCTGTCAGTTTCTCCTGCGCTTTCCCCGCAAAGGGGATGGCCATCAGCGCCAGGATGAGCATGAGGTACCAGTTTCTGCGTCTCATTTGAACCTCCTTTGTTTGACTTCTTCGGTTGTACTGTTTTTCGTTTTCACTTCACCCCCGTGAATGTACACTGTGTCAGGCAGACTCTTTGCCCTCGGTCTTTGCAAGGTCTCGCCGCCGAAAGTAAATGTTCGACGTGTACAGGATCGCGAACATGATGGTCACCGTGCCGACGAAGCTGGTGAACATGTTCAGCGACACGAGAGCACCCAGGCTGCGGTTAGGCGGGAAAACCGAGAACAAGAGCACCAGGAATCCAGCGATGACCACGACCGCGTTGAACAGAATGGCGCGGCCCGAGTGGTGCATCGTGAGGTGACTGGTGCGCAGTTTGTCATGTGTACGCCCTGCGTAAACACGGTAGCGCTCGATGAAGTGCACGGCGTAGTCGATCCCGATGCCGATGGCAATGCTGGAAATCAGCGCCGTGGTCGTGCTGAGTGGAATGCCCAGCAAACCCATCACCCCGAAGCTGATCAGTGTGGTGATGACGATCGGTACAGAGCCGATCAACCCGATAGTTACCTTCTTGAACATGATCGACAGGAGTACAATCACAATGACCAGGGAAAGCAGCAGGCTGGAAATCTGACCTTCCAGAATCAGGTCCGTGAAAACCAGGGCTTTGTACCCCGATCCGGCGTAATTGAGCTGCACACCCATCTTCTCAAAATCAGGTCGGTATTTCTCCACCACCGCGATCGCGCTCTTGAGGGCTTTACTATTGTCGCTTTTGAGCTGGAAAGTGACGTTTGCTTTCTTGTAGTCCTCTGTGACTACGTGCCAGAGGTTGTCGGGATCGCCGGACATTTCGTACAGCAGCAGATACTGCGCGATCAAGTCGCTCGAGTTGGGGATGCAGTCGTATTTCTCGCTGTCGGCGTGCATCACCTTGTTCATGCGCTTCAGGTAGTCGCCCAGCGAGAAGGCGTTCCCCACCACAGGTAACGACTCGACCACATCGTCCTGCATCTTCACGAGCTCGCGCAAAACATCCGGCTGTTTGAACGTGTCGGGGGCTTTCCCCTCGAGGATCACGTTCAGAGTGCTTGTTCCACCGAAATGCTCGTTGATGAAGCGATCCGTGCGAACGATGTCGCTATTCTTACCAAATTTGTCCAGAAAGCTGGAGTTGATCCAGACTTTGGTCATGCCGTAAAGCGACAGCCCCACAACCACCAGGCTGATGAAGACCGTGAGGCCCCGGTGCCGGACAATTCTGTCGGCAAAACGGTAAGCGAATGTGTCTTCTGTGCCTGTGAGTGTGGCTTCTTCGTCCTCGGTTTTTTTGCGCTTGGGTCTTGGAAGACCGAATGCGAGAGCCCCAGCCGGGATGAGCAGAACAGACAGCACAAAAGCGACCATCACGCCAAAAGCGGTGAACAGACCGAAATACTTGATCGGGTAAACCTGCGAAGTAAGGAGCGAAATGAAGCCAATGGCAGTCGTGACGGCAGCCATCATCACAGGCTTCCACATCTGGTGGATCATGTCGCGCACAGCTTCGCGGCGGTCGGTCTCGGGATGCTCGCGCAGATGCAAGTAGAGGTGGTTGTAAAGGTGCACCCCGTAGGCAACACCGATGGCGATGAGCATTACCGGGATCATCGTTGAGACAGAGTAGATCGGGATTTTCAAAGCTGCCATCAAGCCGAACGCCCAGATTGTGCTGAACAGAACCACCAGCAGTGTGAAAAACGTGCTCTTCCAGTTTCGAAGCACGAGGTACAGCACAACGATGATCACAAAGATGACGATGGGAACCATCCGCCGCATGTCGCGTGGCCCCAGGTACGCCAGCGTACCTTCCACGATCGGCCGCCCGGCGACGTAGATTTTCTCCGGCCCTTCAAATTGCTTGGCCAGGTCCAGGATTCGGTGGTAAAACTCCTGCGAAAACACGTCATCGCCAATGCGGGCGATGATTACCGTGACCGTCTCATCGGTGGACACAAGTCGGCCAAATACCATCTCGTTGCTGCGCACCTTTTCGCGCAGCGCCTGGAGCTTCTCCGGCGATTTCGGCACCCGCTTGTAGAAGGCCCGCACGTCCAGACCGTCTTCCGTGCCGATGATGTTGTCAGCCGTGTACAGAGACGTGACGTCCTTCTTCTCGATTTCCGGCATCTTCTGCAGCTTCTTGGTCAAATCCTTGACTTTTTGAAGCGTGCGAGAGTTGTAGATGCCGTCCGGGTTCTGGATCGCGATGATGATGCCGTCTTTGATGTCGAACCACTTCTCTGCCTGATCGCTGTAGACGAAGGCAGGATGGTTCTGCGGCATGTACTTGTCCAGGTTCGTTTCCATCCTGGAGTTCTTCCTCATCACCACGAAAAAGGCAATCGTGATGACGAGCGTCACCATCAGAACCAGTTTGGGATACTTGAGTAGTCGGTTGATCAGCGTTTCCACGTGTGTCTCCTTGTGTTACTTGTGCAGGCGCTACAGACTAAGTGCCTTCTGTCCTATTTCGTTCGGTTGAGTGTTGGCTTCATCCAACACAACCATCGAGCGCAGCGTTTGCCACAGGCGCGCTCCTGCTGTTCGCAAGCTGAAGCCGTAGCCAGACAGGTGCCACCGAACAACCTGGAAGCGAAGCGAACCGAGCAGGACAAGCGCAAGTTGTTCGCCCGGCACGTCGCTACGAATCTCGCCCAGTTTCTGTCCCGCTTCCACGATTTTCTGAACCTCGTCCAGGCTGTTCTGTACAACCTGAATCATCGTGTCCGCCAAAAGGCTGTCGTTCTGGAAGATCTCCTCCGAGAAAATCACGGCCGCCAGAGCGGGCTTTTTCTCAAACTGCTCGAAGTGGTCCAGAAAGACTCGCTCGAGCTGCTTCAGCGGGGAGGCCTCCTGTTCTCGAATCCTCTGGAACACCTCCGCATTGGAATGGCCGAACACGGCAAGGATTGCCAGCAAGATTTCCTGCTTGCTCCGGAAGTGCCGGTACAGAGCGCCCTCTGTGACGCCCACCCTTCTGGCCAAATTCTTGATCGTAAGGCTCTGAATGCCCCGTTCGGCGATGAGCTCAATGGCTGAATCGATGATCTCCAGTTGCCGCTTTGTGAAATCTGCAGGTGACATGACTTGGCTCCGTAAGTAAATGTTCACTCACCTAATCTAACATTAAGATCGACAAGTGCAAGCGATTTCTTTAGCCATTTTCTTCTCACCTGATTTTTTTCCCGGCCATCCGAACCAGCCTTGCTGGTCACGAATCCTGACCAAGCAGGGAAAAGGTTACGCGAAAGCGCTCTTGCCCACCCGCAAACGATCCCGGTACAGCCCCTCTGCTCCTGTACAGTGGATTTTGGCAGCAGCCACGCCACATCGTAAAGCCTGCTCAAAGACAAGTAAACACATCCTGTTCGCCCAACGGCTTAATCTCAACCCAGGTCCGAAGAGGTTCTCCCCCTGCGCGTCAACCGGCAAAGTTCGTCGACAGCCAGGGACAGAAAGTGTTCACTCTGGTCTAAGGAAGACCGTGCTTGCGCTGGGACGTCGCAAACCTACGTCCAAGGACTCGGGGAAGAAATCTCTTAGGATCTACCCCTCTCTCGTGGAAGCTGCGTGCCTTTGCCTGCTCCCCTTTCGGGCAAATCAGTGGC
>JAADFT010000098.1 GCA_013152765.1 Calditrichota bacterium
AGGGCAGGACGTACTCCGCCGGCGTGAGCAGCTTGGCCGGTCCAAACCAGCCCTGTAAAAGGCAACTGCCCCGTCCGGCCGCCGGCCACGGAAAACACAGAACAATGCCCGTGATGGCCAGACACAGGAGCCCGTAAAGGGCAGCAATTTGGATTCTTAAGTTCATTCAGATCGTTTCCTCGGGCCCCGATCAGCTCACTGGCCGAGGCGCTGGTTCAAATGCCGTTCGCCACCAGCTGGTCAACAACCTTGCCATTCGCTGGACAGTTGGCGTAAGTGATTGTTTGTGGAGACGTTGGCTCGGGCGACAAATCTGCCCTGCCGCTGCGGTGGATGGGGGAAAATGTAGAATATTCTTTGCGCTCGAAGATTATTGCACGGTCTGGATGGAGAAACAGGGCACAGTTGGGTTTGCAAGGGGCAGAATTTGAAGTTGAGGCGAGAACGGTTGCGCTCGCGACTCGGAGGGATTTTGGCGTGCCCGTCTGCTCTGCTCGGCGGACGGTTGGGCGCTGCCGGCCGGAACCTTTCTGCAAACGCTGACGAAAAACCAACGGCGCTTGGCGAAAGGAACCGCTTTTGCGGTTGGAGACTTCTGTGGATCAGAACGTCAGTTTGCCCACAACTTGCTTGACAATCTGGCAGACGGACCGTATATTCGCACTGGAATTGTGACAGGCGAAGGTGGTGCCCTATGGCGAAATTTGAACTGGTCACCGACATGGAGCCTCGAGGTGACCAGCCGAAGGCGATTCAGCAGCTCACCGAGGGCATCCTGCGGGGGGACAAGTTCCAAACCCTCCTCGGGGTAACGGGCAGCGGCAAAACCTTCACGATGGCCCACGTGATTGCCAACGTGGGGAAGCCCACAATCGTCATTTCGCACAACAAGACGCTTGCTGCGCAGCTTTACGGGGAGCTGAAGAGCTTTTTCCCGAAGAACGCGGTCGAGTACTTCATCAGCTACTACGACTACTACCAGCCCGAGGCGTACGTACCTTCTACCGATTTGTACATTGAGAAGGATGCCTCCATTAACGAGGAAATTGACCGGCTGCGGCTGAAGGCCACGAGTTCCCTTTTGTCGCGGGATGACGTGATCATCGTGGCGTCGGTTTCGTGCATCTACGGGTTGGGTTCTCCGGAGGACTGGCGGGAGCTGCTCCTGTTTCTCCACGTGGGCCAGCAGGTGGACCGCGACGAGATCTTACGGCAGCTCGTGGACATCCACTACGCACGGAACGACTTCGACTTCAAACGCGGAACCTTCCGGGTCCGGGGGGACGTGATCGAGGTGATCCCGGCCTCTGAGAAAGAGGCGGTGCGCATCGAGCTCTGGGGCGACGAAATCGACCGCATTTCGTACGTGGATGCGGTGACTGGCGAGGTGCTCCGTGAGGTTGACAAGGTCGCGATTTACCCCGCCAAGCATTTCGTCACCTCGTACCCGCGTCTCGAGAAGGCGATCCAGGAAATCCGCAAGGATCTGGAAGAGCGGCTGGAGTACTTCCGCTCGCAGGGCAAGCTGCTCGAGGCGCAGCGACTCGAGATGCGCACCAACTACGACATCGAGATGATGCAGGAGCTCGGCTACTGCCCGGGCATCGAAAATTACTCGCGTTACCTCTCGGGCAGAAAACCAGGGGAGCGGCCGTACACCCTCCTGGACTACTTCCCGGAAGATTACCTCATGATCATCGACGAGTCGCACGTGACCATCCCGCAGATCCAGGGCATGTACCACGGCGACCGTTCGAGGAAGGAGACACTGGTCGAGTACGGCTTTCGACTGCCCTCGGCGCTCGACAACCGGCCGCTGAACTTCGAGGAGTTCGAGTCTCTCATCAACCAGTGCATTTTTGTGTCGGCCACACCCGGCGAGTACGAGCTCAAAAAGTCGGGTGGCGTGGTGGTTGAGCAAATCATTCGGCCGACCGGCCTTGTGGATCCGGAAATTGTCGTAAAGCCGACCAAGGGACAGATCGACGACCTGATCGCCGAAATCCGGGAGCGTGTGGACAGGGGCGAGCGGGTTCTGGTCACAACGCTCACCAAGCGGATGGCCGAAGAGCTAACGGACTATCTGGCCGGAGTGGGCATTCGGGTGCGGTATTTGCACTCGGAAATCGACGCCCTGAACCGTGTTGAGATTCTCCGCGATCTCCGCCTGGCTGAGTTCGACGTGCTGGTCGGCATCAACCTGTTGCGTGAGGGGCTCGATTTGCCGGAAGTCTCCTTGGTGGCGGTTCTGGACGCGGACAAAGAGGGTTACCTGCGCTCGGAGACGGCCCTGATTCAGGTTGCGGGACGCGCCGCCCGAAACGCAGCGGGCAAGGTCATTTTCTACGCCGACACGATCACCAAGTCGATGCAGCGGGCGATCGAAGAGACGGAACGGCGCCGGAAGATTCAGCTCGAGTACAACCGCGAGCACGGCATCACGCCGCAAACGATCAAGAAATCGGTAGAGCAGGTGCTGGGCGTTACGCGTGTGGCAGACGCGAAGGCGCCGAAGTGGGGTGAGCGCAAGAGTGCAGCGGAGCGGGAGCAGATTCGGGCGCGCTGGCGTCGCCTCAGCCCGCTCGAGCGCGAGGACTTTCTGGAAGAACTCCAGCGCGAAATGGCGGAAGCGGCGGAGAACCTGGATTTCGAACGCGCTGCCGAGCTACGCGATCTGATCCTTGAGTTGAGGGGGCGCAAAGGCGGAGCCTGGGCGAAAGTGGCGTCGGGAGGCGCTGCTCCTAAACCGTACGGCCGGAGCCGGTAGCACGAGTGACGTCCAGGTTCGCCGACTCTTTTTGCAGGCTGTGAGAGGGTGTTTTCCTGGCGCAAGACCTCGCAGGTTGCAAATTCGGATCACGCAACGAATTCCACCGGGACAGAAGCAGAGGGACGGGACGTCATGAGAGTACTTGTCGTTGGCGGTGGTGGGCGTGAGCACGCCCTGGTCTGGAAGATTGCCCAGAGCAAGGAGGTGAGCAAAGTCTTTTGTGCCCCCGGCAACGCGGGCATCGAAGAGCTGGCCGAGTGCGTACCGATTCAGCCCACAGATCTGGACGGACTTCTTCGCTTTGCGGACAAACAGAAAATTGACCTTACGGTAGTCGGGCCTGAAGCCCCGCTCGTGGCGGGCATAGTGGACCTGTTCGAGAGTCAGGGGTTGGCGATTTTCGGCCCCAGCAAGAAGGCGGCCGAGATCGAAGGGAGCAAGGCATTTGCCAAGTACCTGATGGACCGCTACGACATTCCCACAGCGGACTGTGTGGTTTTCGAAGACGCGGACGAGGCGCTGCACTACGTCAAGACGGAGCCACTGCCGTTAGTGGTAAAGGCAGACGGCCTTGCGGCTGGCAAGGGCGCGATCGTTTGTCACACGCGCGAAGAAGCTGTGGAAGCTGTGCAGCGCATCATGGTGGACCGGGTGTTTGGCGACGCTGGCAACAAGGTGGTGGTGGAGGAGTTTCTGGTTGGCGAAGAGGCCAGCGTGCTGGCGATTACCGACGGCGAGAATGTGGTCACGCTGCCGCCATCGCAGGACCACAAGGCCATTTACGACGGCGACAAAGGGCCGAACACCGGCGGCATGGGCGCCTACTCTCCCGCACCGGTTGTGGACGAGGAAATGGCCGAGCGAGTTCGCAGAGAAGTGCTGGAACCGGCCGTGCGCGGGATGGCTTTAGAGGGACGTCCCTACCGTGGGTGCCTCTACGCTGGTCTGATGATCACGGAAGCGGGTCCCAAGGTCATCGAGTTCAACTGCCGCTTTGGCGACCCGGAAACCCAGGCTGTGCTGCCCGTGATCGAGCAGGACATCGTGCCTCTGCTGTACGGTGCGGCCAAAGGGAAGCTGGGCGAAGGACCGCAGGATCTGCAGGCTGCAAAGTGGGCGACCTGTGTTGTGATGGCCTCCGGCGGTTACCCGGGGTCGTACGAAAAGGGCAAGGAAATTCGCGGCCTCGACCGCGATTTCGGCGAGAACGTGATCATTTTCCACGCCGGGACGAAGCGTGTGGACGGGAAAATCGTAACCGCCGGGGGGCGCGTGCTCGGCGTGACGGGGCTCGGTAACACGATCACCGAGGCGATCGAACGCGCTTACTGGGCGGTCGGGAAAATCGTGTTCGACGGCGCTTACTACCGCAGAGACATCGGTCAAAAGGCTGTGCGGCGCCTACAGGCTCAGGAACGGAGAAATCGGAGGTAATCATGCGGATTCTGGTCACAGGAGGTGCGGGTTTCATCGGGTCGCACGTTGTGGATGCTTTCGTCGACGCCGGGCACGAAGTGGAGGTGGTGGACAACCTGTCGTCCGGAAGGCGCGAGAATGTCAACTCGCGTGCGAAGCTCCACGTGATGGACATTCGGGATGAGAAAATCGACGAGCTGTTCCAGAAGGGCAAGTTCGATGTGCTGGACCATCACGCAGCACAAATGGACGTGCGGCGCTCGGTGGAAGATCCCCTGTACGACGCGGACGTGAACGTGATGGGAACGATCCGGCTCTTGGAAGCTGCCCGTAAGAATGGCGTCAAGAAGGTGATCCTTGCATCGACTGGCGGCGCCATTTACGGAGAGCAGGATTACTTTCCCGCTGACGAACAGCACCCGCTCCGTCCTGTGTCGCCGTACGGCGTCACAAAACTGACCGACGAAAAGTACCTCTGGTACTACAAAGTTGTGCACGGATTGAAGCACGTGATTCTCCGCTACGCCAACGTCTACGGCCCGCGGCAGAACCCGCACGGCGAGGCCGGCGTGGTGGCGATTTTCACGGAGCGCATGCTGCGCGGTGAGGAGCCGGTCATCAACGGCGACGGTTTGCAGACGCGCGATTTTGTTTACGTTGGCGATGTCGTTCGCGCGAACCTGTTGGCACTCGATTACCCGAATGACGACGTGTTCAATGTTGGCACCGGCCGCGAAACGGACGTGAACACGATTTTCCGTAAGATCCGTGAGCTGGTCGGAGTGGACATCGAAGAAAAACATGGACCCGCGAAGGAGGGGGAACAGAGGCGGAGTGTTCTGGATTACACAAAAGCACGCAAGTACCTCGGTTGGGAGCCGCGTGTCTCCCTTGATGAGGGACTGAAGCTCACAGTGGAGTACTTTCGTGAGCGATTGCAGAGGGAAAACGCGTGAGTCAGGACGTCGAGACAATCGTTGACGTCAAAGAAATCGGCACCACGGCGGGGCGGAAAGAACTACCACCGGCACTGACTCGTCGGGATTTCGAGAGCGAGTTCGGGCTGGTGGGGCGTTCCCCGGCCATGCTGCAGGTGTACGAGACGATCGAGCAGGTGGCGCCCACCGACATTTCCGTGCTGATCACGGGCGAGAGCGGCACCGGGAAAGAGCTGGTGGCGAAGGCCATCCATGGCCTTTCCCGGCGAAGGCACAAGCCCCTCGTCACGGTGAACTGCGGCGCAATTCCGGAAGGCATCATCGAGTCGGAGCTTTTCGGGCACGAAAAAGGAGCGTTTACCGGCGCCGTCAGCGTGCGCAAGGGCTACTTCGAAGCTGCGGACGGTGGAACCATCTTCCTGGATGAAATCGGGGACATGCCCCTTGGCACTCAGGTGAAGGTTTTGCGTGTGCTCGAAGGCCACGAGTTCATGCGGGTTGGCGGCACCGAATTGCGGCGTGTGGACGTCCGTGTGATCGCGGCCACGAACCGGGATCTGTGGCAACGGGTTCAGGAAGGAGAATTCCGGGAAGACCTGTACTACCGCCTGAACGCCGTTAACATTCGGATGCCAGCCCTCCGCGAGCATCCGGAGGACATTCCGCTGCTGGTGCGAAAGTTCACGCGTGACTTCTGCAGTGCCAACAAGATCGAGTTCGAGGGTTTCACCGACGGGGCCATTCGGCTGATGCAGGAGTACCCCTGGCCTGGCAACGTCCGCGAGCTGAAAAACCTCGTGGAGAAGGTGATCGTGCTCGAGCGCGGCAAGCGGGTGGATGAGTTTCGCCTTGCCAAGTACCTGCAGCTTCCGCGTCTGGAGGAACGGAGCCTCCCGGTTCACCTCAACCGGCCGAAGGACGAGGTAGAGCGGGAGTTCATTTACCGCGCGCTTCTGGATCTGAAAAGCGAGATCGCCCAGTTGCGTGAACTCCTGTTGCAGCGCGTTGCCCCGGTGCCCTCGCTGGGACCGTGGCGACCCGGAAGCTCGGCTCCTGAGGTGATCGACGTAACGCCGCACGCGAATGGGAGCGCGGTAGAAGCGGACGTGACGCTTCAGGAAATGGAGAAGCGACTGATTGAGCGGACCCTGGAACGCTACGGCGGTAACAAACGCAGGGCTGCGAAGGCGCTCGGCATCAGCGAGCGCACGTTGTACCGCAAAATCAAGGAGTACAATCTACCATTTTGAACGTGACGTACAAAATCCGCTTGGTTGCGAAAGGGGCGAAGACACCCGGCAACCCCCGGTTGCGCGACGTTTTGTTTTTGCTTATCTTTGCTGTGTTTGCGGTGCTGCAGGGCTGCGGCGTGTACTCGTTTTCGGGTTCGCTTCCGAGGCACATCAAGACGATTGCCATCCCCCTGTTCGAGGACCGGACGTCGGAGTTCGGAATTCGCGAGGACTTGACGGATGCTCTGATCACCGAATTCACGAACGACAACACGCTGACGGTCGAAGATGACCCGCGCAGGGCGGACTCTGTGCTGCGCGGTACAATTCTGCGAGTCGAGGACCGGGCGGGCCAGTTCGACCGCGAGGAGCGAGTCCACGAAATCCGCGTGTACGTGACCGTGCGAGTGAAGTTCGAGGACAGGGTGAAACGGAAGACGCTGTGGGAGGGGACGGTGAGCCAGTGGGGCGCCTACGATCCCGACACGCAGGGGCCGGAAGGCCGCAACGAAGCGATCAAGGAAGCCATTCAGAAGCTGGCTGAGGACGTGCTGAACAAAGTCGTGGCCAGTTGGTAAGCAGGCTCCAG
>JAADFT010000099.1 GCA_013152765.1 Calditrichota bacterium
CAATATCACCGATGGTCTCGGGCGAGGTGTGAACCAGTAAACTATCCTGTCCGATCGCCGCGTTATTGACCAGACCGTTGATCTGTCCGTGTCGCACTTTGAAGGCGGACACGTATGCGGCAACTGCGCTCGTGTCTCGCGCGTCGAGCTCGGCAAAATCCAACCTCTGATCGTAACCACGCTCAAGCTCAGAGATACTGGCACTACACCGTCTGGCAAACGTCCCAACGTGATGGCCGAGGGCCAAGAGGTGTTTTACGATTACCAAGCCCAGACCTCTGGAACCCCCGCTGACGAGAATGTTTCTTGGACTCCTCCTGGTCATCACAATGCGGCTTTCAGACTCGCCTCAATCGGGATGGACTCCAGCCGGCTCCAGAAACGTGGAATGGCCTGTCTTGGAAGCTTGGCACGACAGTGGAAGACCAGTTCAGCATCGGTTGGTATCGGATAGCCAGGTTTGACAACGAAATCTGCCTTGGGAAGATTACCCACTAGCGGTGCACGTACCCCTCTCACCCGGCACCAGGCCACGGCAGGGTGTTCCAGTACGACTGCCTCAATATCACTGACCAGCAGCTTGGCCCCACCAACATTGATTACACCGGAATCCCGGCGGCCAAGAAAATATACCCTGTCGTCGCGCAATTCCACGCAGTCCCCGGTATCGACCCACTCAGCAGGCTTTCCATTAGCCGAACACGCAGAATACGGCGAACGTACCCAAAGACGTCCGTCTTGGATCCTGAGCGTTGGACCACGGGGATTATCCCGTCGAAGCAGATCTGCGGGGAAGCCGGCTTGTCCGTCCTGCACAACAACGGCCACGCCCGCCTCGGAAGATGCGTAAACCTGGGTCACGTTGGCATCTGGGAATAATGCCCTCAACCGATTCAAAAGTGGTTGATCAACGATCTCGCCTCCCAAAGTGATTTGCTTCAGGGACAAGGCCCTAATGTCCTCCTCCTTCGCACCAAGTAGAACGAGTCGCCAAAGAGTTGGAGTTGACGAAACGCTGTCCACCCCCTTTTCGAGAGCCGTTTGGACAAAGTCGGCACCCGAAGGAGTAGCCAAGGGAACCAGATCCTGCCCTGGCTGGAAAAGCCCCATCGTCACCATCTGGTACCATGCGTACGTCCCAACCTGGTATGGAACCAACCAACGCCTGCGCCGTGTAGCTTGGCAACGTTCTCCTGAAAAGAGCGTCGTCCATGTATGGTGAATCAACTTCGGCTTGCCCGTCGATCCTGAGGTAAGGAGACCTACTCTCGCACATGCTGGTCGTGGCAGCTCGCTCCCCGGTCCCCGTTTACCACTGGGATACTCAACAACCGTGTAACCCGAAGTCACCAATAAATTGCTGGTATAGTTGCCAAGTTGGTCGTGGCTCAATACGATCGCGTCCAGATCGAAGCTCACCATCAAGGCCACAGCCTCGAAGGCAGCCTCAACATCATCAACGACCAGCGCAATTGGACCACTTTGAGGCGTGATATTCACGAGCTGGCTCTTCTTGACAGCTCTCGAGACAAGTTGTGCCCAGGAGGTAACACTCTCCGGGAAAACCACCTGATTGTCCACAGCCAGCTCAGGCACGCCGACTCGCCTCCTCAAAGAAGTCCAGAGCGTCCGCGACAGAAGTAATCCCTCGTAGAATCGAAGCATCAAAGATGAGCTCCCTGCCAATACGCTTTTCCACGCGAAGAGCCAGCTCCGAGAAATCAAGGCTTCTGAATCCAATATCTCTCAGCGTCACTTGCTCATCATCAACAGGGTTCTTACCTTGCCGTACCAGAATCGCATTCATCAGTTCACGTATTTCAACACGACTGATCATCGACGGCCCCCCAAAAAATCATCCTCCACGCAGCTCGCAAGGATCTCACGCCGAAGTGCCTCCAGGCGTTCATTGCAATCCTCGGGGAAACCCCGACGGAAATGATTCATCCACGGGTGTTGAAGGCCCGTACCGAGGTGTACAAGTCGCTTTACATGGTTCACAACGGAGCCATCCGGACCAGCTACGACTGCGCCCGTGGGAATCTCACCACGCGCTATTGTTCCAGCGCAGACAAACGCTCCAATTCCAATGTGCGTCCCAGGCATAATTGTCGCCCCAACGCAAACAACTGCTCCATGATCGATCGACACCGGCTCGAAGATCTCGGACGGCGGCAGCGGGTCGTTCGTCACCGTAACGAGAGAATAGAGCCACACAAAATCGCCAATGGTGGAACCGCGGCCAATGTGCACATACCCATGGAATCGGCAGTAATCACCTATAGAACACTGCCCCTCGATGTCGGAAAAATTGCCTATCCGCAAGTTCTCGCCCGCTATTGTTCCATCACGAATAACGACATGATGTCCCGTTTCGAGCTGGGGTCCAAGAACGACCCCTGAGTAGACCACTGAGTGCGAACGGATGATCGCCCCAGCTCCTATGGTGGTGGAATCAGACTTACCCTGAGAATCTTGGCCGATCACGCAATGTGGCCCGACCTGGACATGATCCCCCAAACGAACACCACTATGAACCACGGCTCCCGGGCCAACCTCCACGCTAACCCCAATCTCAGCCTCAGCTGAAACAAAGGCATCTGCGAACAAATGGTTCCACTTCGTCAATGTGCTCTCACTCCACGCATCGGCCTCCGAATGCTTTGAGGCATTACGAAGGTATCACGGAGGCGGCGATCCCTCTGAATCATGGTTCACGCTTCCGCTAACGCCCCCGAAGTGGCGGTGTGAACGCGCTTTTCTATTCTCCAACGCTGCGCGCACCGCAGCGCTCGCCAGGCGCTCCGTCGCATGGCCATCTAGCGGACCCAGGAGCTCATCACGAATGATCTTGCGTTCCGCGCTCATCCACGACCTATCAGCCAGCGCATGGCAAACCGCGTCGGTCATTTCCGCCACCGAATGAACGAACGGCACAAGGTTCTGTTGAGCCAAGAACCCGAAGTGACGGGACATCCAAAACTCATCAAAAAAGCGCTCGTATTCTTCGGGCATGTATTGATTGAAGACCGGAACGATTGACGGAGTGTCAAAAATGGTCGGCTCGATCGCCATCGTCGACCCAGGGCTAAGACACACGTCCGCATGGCGAAGAAGGTTGGCAGCTAGAATCACCTCTTCCGGACTGGGCCACCAGCGCATGCCCGGGCAATACCCCAAATAACGCGACAGCACCACATCCTCTCGCGCCAGGTATTCCTCCCAGTATTGTTCCCTGGAAAGCGGGTGGAGCCGTAGAACGACCTGGGGACGCCCCGGGATCCTGCCGGCGTCGATCTCTTCGAGTAACAACTGGAAGGAGCCGGTCTCATCGATGTATTTCTTGAACTGACCCAGTGTTGCGAAAAGCAGGATGGGGCGGCGACTGTCAAGGCCGAGTACCTGGCACAGCTTCTCACGACTCCAGACGTTCTCTGGATTAACATAAGCGTCGAAAGCTGGTGCACCGATGACCTCAATCCTATCCGGCTCAAATCCGCTCCGAGAAACCAGGGCAGACTTCACAATGGGTGACCAGCACGTCAGCCTATCAGGTCGTGACGGATGCTCGTAGAACGGGTGATCCCAGGAGAAGATGTTCCCCAATGTGGGAACCCCTCGGATCTGGCAAAGCCCAACGAGGCTGCGTCCAAATCCCATGTTAACGTCTGTAGCGACAAAGGTATCCGGCGGTTTTCCATCGACCAACGAGGCGAGGGGACCCGCATCGGCAGCGGCTAGGCGCGCACCAACATGTCTCCACAAGATTCGGCGGGTTCCCTGCATTCCGCGCTTGGCCAGCCACCTCCCTATTCTCCGCTCCCAAGCGACAAGGCGCCCACCTCCCCGTACCACCGTGTCATATGGTATTCGCTGAAAGGTGACCCCCCGGGTCCTGTACCGCTCCACAAAGGGTGGATAGGAGACGCCCGGCGTCAACACCGTCACATCGGCACCGAGCTCCACACAATGCCTCAGGAAGCCATTCCCAAGAATCGCTGAAGCGACCCGACCCTCCGCCACTTCCATGAGCAGCCGCACGTTTCGGCCGCCCGCTATAGGTACAGGCGCGCCCAGCCTCACGCGGTGCCTCCGCTCTCCGGCCACCCATCCCCGGGCCACGTCATCCCCGCTCCCCCATCGCGGCCAGGACCTTCGCTGGCAACGTCCCCACCTGCTCACGGAGATCGGCGCTCCGGTCGAGCAGGTGCTTCGAGAGGGCCTCCCTGTGATGCAACAACTCCCGCAACCGGTCCACCACGCCATCACCACATGTGAAGAGATCCGTCACGTCGAATGGTTCTTCCGGCTCCCAGCGGAGCATCTTGTTTAGACCGACCATCTTGTGGTTGTTCGCCGAAAGTGGCACGAAAGGACACCCACCGATCGACGCGATAATGGCGTAGTGGAAGTGACCGGTCACGAGCGCCGCGGCCTGCCGGAAGAGTGGCCACAGCTCAGTAAATTGATGCTCGGGTCCGAAGAATAATGCACCTGTCCGCCGCGCCGACTCCGCGAGGAAGAGGCACGGCGGATCCTTGGCCACGAGCACGGCTCGCAGCCCCGTCCTCTGTTGTACGTCCTCCACCAAAGAGGTGTAAGCTCCGTTCCAGTCTCCTCTCGGCCGGCTAACCGGGAGCCCGGAGGCACTCATGCAAACGTATCGACCCGCTTTCAGGCCATTCTCTTCCAGCCAGCCATTTACGCGCCGCCGGGCCTCCTCCATTTCCTCCAGCCAATACACCACATCTGGAACCAGCTCCGCCTCTTCGATTCCCATGCCCTGCAGCAACTCCCACGAAGCCTCTTCCCGGCAGGTGACCAGGTCCAGAACCGGATAGACCTTCCGGACCATGGCTGTCATCATCGGGCGCACCTGTGTGAGGTGAGCAGTGTGGTTTACGATGCAAGTTGTCTTCCCTACCCGGGTCTTGCTGAGCCACAGAAGAAACAGGGCACGTGTACCTTCGAGTGTGTTGCGATACAAAGAATTCTCCCCGTTGTACACAAGGACATCGCTCCCCTCGAGCTCCTCAAGGAACCGCTCCGCCATTGGCCCACCTTCGCCCGCGAGCCACTCATCGGCGAAACGATCAAGATCATCTGCCACCCTGGGGAAGAAATTGCGGGGACGCGAGAAACGGTTCAGCATCCACCTTCCATGCCGCAGCTTCCGGGGCTCATACGTCAAGTCCGGCAAAGGCCGCCGCAGCCGCCTGTGCTGAGATCGCAACCAGTCCCAGCTCAGCCAGACCCGCTTCCCTTCCGGAATCTTCTCCTCGAAGAGAGCGTCGATGGCAGATGGCGTGGCCTCTGCACCCCAGTTAGGGTGCGCCCGGTTGTCGTTCAGGAAAAGCAACCTCACTGCGCTAACTCAACAGTTTCGTGACACGACCAAACCGCCACACCCTCCTGCCACCACGGAACTTACACAAAAGATGATAGAGACGACTCAGACGAATGGCCTTCCTCAAGGCACGCACCCACGCCTCATCGCTGAGACCATTGCTTTGAGCGACTTGCACAATATCGCGGTACCCAACCTCAATCTTGATCTCCTTGAGTGGCACAAGCTCCAGGATCTGTTCCTCCGTAACATCCTTGCTGAACGAAGTGGGGCGCTCAAATCCTAATGCGCGAAAGGAGAGAATATTCCTGATACATTTCTCGCAGACGCCACAGTTTTCATAACGAACCTGGTTGACACCGCAAACACGTAGATCGTCGATTCCTGCCTGCCACCGAGCAATGGTTGCAATCTTCTCAATGCGCGAAAAACCTGCACCATCGGCCACAATGCGAAATGCGGCGCTGGAAAGCATCGGATCAGTAATCGGATTTGATCCCTCGACAAGGGAACGATAGGCGCCAAAAGGCACACCCGACGGAAGAAGCCCTGCGGTAAAGCTCCCTTGGAACAGGGCGAGGACTGAGGCCACCGCAGCGCCGAACGAGTCGACCCAGTTCACTGGCAGTTCTCGAAAATTAGTTGTCACGCGGTAAAGCTCAATGTCCAGGGAAGCAAGCTGCCGCTCGGCCTTCGCCGTGGCCCGGCGGTAGCCATCCTCATCATCGAGAGGGATATCGAAGCCATGGACCATGACTGACGCGCGCAAGGGTTGCGGAAAGCGTGTTGTCAGCCCTCGTGCATGCCGGAAAGCCGTGAAGCACGAGTCGACACCGCCACTGAAGCTGGAGATCGCAGCATGGCGGGGAGGCAGATCAGGCTCCACCTCGGTGACCGCACGTATCTCCACTTGCCGGTATCGATGTGGTCTCCACGTGCTCCACGCCTGCTGCAGAACCTCGATGTTTTCCAGCAACGATGGAGAAACTTCACCGTGTACAAACACATCCTCACCGGTTTGCATAGCGAGGTGAGTCGTTCCCAGGACAAAGGGATCGGCATTTCGAGCGAGGGCCTCCTTCCGTGAAAGCTCGACCCGGTACCAGAGCCGGTGCTCACCCGACGAGGAAACAAAACGGGCAGCCAACTCCACCCGTCCATCCCTTTCCCGAGGTTCTTCGACGATCAGATCGGCCATTACAAGCCACCTCGCTCCTTCGCTTGGCTCTCCCCCACATGAGCCATCAAGGCCGTGATTTGCGACAGTACCACTGTGCAGTGCGTTGCAATCTTCTCCTCCACGAGCGCCGGTGGTAACTTCGCAAGCACACCATGATCCCTTGGTGCGCTGTGAAGGTGGGTGCGATTCCGGTCGATACTCCCCGAGGGAATGCCGAAGGCACTCGCGACCTTCTCAACCGAGCTCCCGAGCTCCTCTGTCTTGATCACGAGCAGCCGTTCCTCGGGTACCGCTTCGAGAACCCACTGGTAGTGGGCGCACCAACCTTTCAGATATCCGTCGAGGGGGAAAAGTCCGCGGCGCTCGAGTTCTTCCTCACCC
>JAADFT010000100.1 GCA_013152765.1 Calditrichota bacterium
CTCAATGATTCCGCTGAAGAACAGGAGGCCACAGGGGAAATTGCAAAAGACAAACTCCAGACTCCCCCACCGAGAACTCAGTCACTGCGGGGAACGACTTTTCAGTACCGTAGGCCTTTCGAGAGCGTGGCAGAAGATGACTGCGAGGCACTTGCACGAGGCTCTGAGTAGTCGCTTTTGACGCCTCGCCTTTTCGAACTAACCAGTAAACAGCCTGCCCGCTGCTACCACACCAAGTCCTACCACAAAGCTGAACAAATTCCGAAACCGGCCAACCTCTTTGCGGTGAATCTCGGGCATGAGGTCGTCTGTGGCGATGTGGATGAAGGTGCCGGCGGAAAAGGCGATCAGGAAACCCAGTGTCCACGCAGGAAAGCCCCCAAGCAAAGCGTGGGTGACAAAGGCACCCAGCGGCACCATCGCGCCAAAGACCAGCACCGCCAGCTCGGTACGGGCTGGCGTGAATCCCGAATGCAGAAGAACGCTGGACAAAGCCATGGACGCCGGGAGTTTGTGAAACAGAATGGCCAGCGCCACCACAGGCCCCATCCGGGGAACCAGAGCACTGGACCCGATGGCGACGCCGTCAACAAAACTGTGGAACGACAGCCCGGCGAGGGCGCTCCAGCCAATCCGGTGGTAGTCGCAGTGCTCAGCCTCGCACGGGTGCGTCATCACGAACTTCTCGGTCACGTAGAGAGTGAGAAACCCCGCCAGGATGCCTGGACCCAGTGCGTTTCCGGCCAGCTCCGCCGCTTCCGGAATCATGTGCAGAAATGCCGTCGCCAGGAGTACACCCGCGCCGAAACTCACGAACAGACGCAGGACCTCCTCGCGTTCGTGCCAGACCATCGGCAGCAAACCGCCCACGGCTGCTGCCAAGAACACCAGTCCTGTAATCCAGGCCAGAGCTAAGGTGGACATGCCCTACCACTACAGAAAGACATCTTACGGGAATGTGTGAACATAAAGAAGTGCATCTTCATCAATTTCTTATTGATTTTATGCCATGTAACGTCTAATATGATTTGTGAGACAATTCATGACAAGGAACGGCGAGAGCATATTATCGGTTGAGGTACGCTCATGAAGAAGTGGCAAGAGCTCATCATCACGGATCCCCAAATATGCCACGGGAAGCCTTGCTTCAAGGGCACAAGAATCCTCGTCAGTGTTGTTCTGGACAACCTGGCAGCAGGGATCCCGGTTACCGAAATTCTCGAACAGTACCCCGGCTTGACGGAGGAATGCATTCAGGCAGCCATTGCGTACGCAGCAGAGGTAGTGCGTGAGGGCGTAGCCGATCTCACCTGATTCCATCCTCAGAAAGATGAATTTCAAGCTTGATGAGAATTTGCCTGACCGAGCTGCGGATCTACTACAGCGTGCAGGCCATGATACAGTCACTGTTCGTGGACAAAAGTTACAAGGTTGCACCGACTCGACACTACTCCAGATCTGTCAGCAGGAAAAACGAGTGCTCATAACCCTGGACACTGATTTTGCGAATGTCTTAGACTACCCGCCCCACGCGTACGAGGGAATAGTTGTTCTAAGATTGCATGACCAGAGCATCCCGAGCGTACTTTCCGCCTTCTCCCGATTGCTCAACAGGTTGGCACACGCTTCCCCCGTCAGGCAACTCTGGGTCATTGATGAACGACGGACCCGCACCCGCAGCTGACAGATACAGCACCCCGAAGTGACAACCGTCGCGAAAGCCGATCTTTTCCTCTACTGCCCCAAAAACACCGCCTTGTCCCCGCGGTGAATGACGTGCTTCGTAAGGCTACCGACGAAGAACTCGATCAGCGGCAAACGGCTGTGCACGCCCAGCACCACGGTGTCGACCTTGTCGATGAACTCGTTTTCCACAACGTCGATGATGTCCCCCTTCCGGTAGACCGGTGTCACGTCCTTGGCGCCGTACACGCGCAGGTACTCTTCAGCCCGGGTAATCAGGTCGCGCCCCTCATCCTCGTCATCATGAACGCTCAGAACAGTGATGGCCAGATTCGGCACCACAGCGAGGTGGGCAAAACGCTGCAAGCTGCGGGCGGCAGGTAGACTGCCGTCGTAAGCAATCAGCACCTTGTGCAGTTCGTGCAACTCGACGGGAACGGCGAGGATGGGCGTAATCGTGGCGTCAAGAAGCTCGTCGAGGTTCTTCTCGGGATGCTCCTCGGTGGCAAAGTGTAGAGACGAGCGCAGTCCCACGATCAACAAATCGTGGTAGCGCGACTCGGCCATCAGGACCTTTTCCGGGTCCCCGATCTTCTCCGTCTCCCGGTGCGGCACTCCGGCCTGGTCACAGGTTTTCCGGAATTCGTCGAACAGCCCCATGATGATCCGGCGCGCCTCATCCACCTTGTGCTCAATCGCTTTCTCCGCGTAGTAAATGGCACCCGCTGGCGCACCGCCCTCAGCACGCTCGATCCCGGGTTTGTCCACGATGCCGATGGCAGTCACCTCGGCGTTGTGCTTCTTTGCCAGTTCACAGGCCATGGCAACAGCCGCCTTGGTGTAATCTGAAGGATCCACAGGGACAAGAATTCGACGAATCATCGGTTCCTCCTTTCTTCTGCAGCGTTCCGCTGACAGTATTTCCGGGGCTTCGTCCCCAAGCCCCTCAACGCCCAAGGTCCTGCGCGTTCAATTTCCGGCCACCCGTCCGCACCCGTTGACCGCTACTTTTCCGTTAACGCCGAGTTTCCCCCACACTGCCCCGTGGCTTGCAAAAATCTGACCGTCCCTGGTTTTCGGAGCGGCGTAATCTGAAAAAACTGCGGGGCTGAATCTTTGAAATCCAGCCCCGCACTGCAAGTTAGATCATCACCGTGATCTTACGCCCCTTTTCCTCGACAAGCTCGGTGAATTTGTCAACCAGCTCGTCAAACACTGGCGCTTTGTAATCCTCAATCCGGCCGACGTCGCACAGCTTCGGCAGCTCCGGATCGATCGGGATTTTGGCCAGAATGGGAGCATCGGCGATTTCAGCCACTTTGTTGGCCTGGCTTGGACCGAAGAGCTCGTACTCAGCCCCGCACTTCGGGCACTTGAAGTAGCTCATGTTCTCCACAACGCCGAGCACGGGCTTCTTCAGCATGTCGGCCATGTGCACCGCCTTGCGCACGATCATGGCCGCCAGATCCTGCGGGGTCGTTACCAGCACAACGCCCTCGGTAGGGAGCTGCTGCAGCACGGTCAGGGCCGCGTCGGAGGTGCCAGGAGGCATGTCGATGAGCAGGTAGTCCAGCTCGCCCCAGAGAACGTCCTTCCAAAACTGCTGGATGGCGCCAGACACGAGCGGCCCACGCCACACTACTGGCTGGTCCTCGCTTTCCAGGAGCAGGTTCAGGCCCATGATGTAGATTCCCGTGCGTGACCGCGGCGGGATGATCGCCCCGAAGCCGCTCTGCGGGCGTTCCGAAATTCCGAACAGGCGAGGGATGCTGGATCCCGTCACGTCTGCGTCCATCACGCCAACGCTGTAGCCTTTGCGACGCAGGGCCACGGCCAGAAGCGACGTGACCAGACTTTTGCCGACGCCGCCCTTGCCGCTCAAGATGGCCACAACGTGCTTGATGTTATTCAGCTTCTCCGCAATTCCCGGGGATTGCTTGCTCTTTTCCTGCTGCTGGCCCCGCTCGGCCTGCAACTTCTCCGACAAACGTTGCTTCTCCACTTCCGTCATTTCGGTGAACTCCACGTCCACCTGAGCACCGTCGCCCGCCAGACGCGCAGCGATTTTGCGGACGTCATCTTCGAAGCTCCGCGCCAGCGGGCAGCCCATCGTGGTCAGGGCGATAACCACCTTCACTTTGTTCCCGTCGACGGTGACCTCGCGAACCATGTCGAGCTCACCAAGGGTCTTGCCGATCTCGGGATCGATGATCTTTCCAACCTCTTCCCGGATCTGGGCTTCCAGTTCACTTGCCATTGCTTTAACTCCTTTAACCAAAAGTCTTCACGCTTCTGTACACACTCAAAACGGTCTCAGGCCTTCCCCCGAAAGCCTCAGACCGTTAGATGATCAAAAAGCGCACGCGGGTACAAGGGAAACACAGCCCGCTACCGTAACATTCCGCTTACGATCACATCCACGGCCTCATCTTCAGTGAGCCCCCGAGCCATCAGGGTCTCCACCTGCTTCTTGTCCACGCTGCCGATGGCCGCTTCGTGAGTGAGCTTGGCAGTGTCGTCGCGAACGAGAAGGCGTGGCACTGCGCTTACCTGCGCTTCGCGTCCGCGGATGACCTCCACGCAGTCCACATGGCCCCGGCTGTAAGCAGCGTCGCCGACGATCTCGCCGATCACCTCGCTGCGGGCCCGGTCCGTGACCGCGATTCGGCTCTTCGCCAGTCCTTTGGACCGCGCCCCCAACAGATGCAGCGACTCGCTCACCACGATGTCGTCGTCCCCTTTGCCGTACACCTTGGCGTAGATTTCGCACACCGCCTTTTCGCCGACTTTGGCCTTGAAATCGATTTTCAGCCGGCCGACCGCTCCCTTCACGAGCTTGAATTCGTTCTCGAAGACGGCCCCCTCCTCGAGGGTCGCGCGGGTCGTGGGCAAAACCTCGATGCCTCCTTCGTCGCCGTGGAAATGCGTTTCGGAGTAAGTCATCTTGGCGCCACGCCGCAACCGAATGGTGGAGTCCATCACATGCTTGATCCGAAGGGCGTTCGGGAAAGAACAGTGCGCAATGAATTTGACCTCCGCCTCCTCGCCGATGTCAAAATCGGAAATGATCTCCTGCAACCCCTCCTCGGGCACGAGACCAAAACACAGGTGCACCGGATTCTGGATTCGCACCCCAGGTTCAACCTGCACCTTCACGCGCACCCCGTTCTCGGTCTCGACGGTTTCCACGCGGAGCCCCCGCACCTCGTTCTTCCCTAACACGTGGTTGCCGTGAATCGCCAGGCTGGCGTATTTGTCGCTTTTCAGGACTTCCGGCGTGCCGCCGCTCTTTTCGTAGGCCTCCACCAGGAGCTCGAACTCTTTGCTGTAGTCAATGCCTTTCAACAGGTTCGAAACCGCCTCAGACATTCCGGGCCACCTCTTCCTCGGGTTCGTTGACGTGTTCACACTCGCGGCAGTGGAGACGGTAGAAGCGCGCCACCTCGTCGGGGCTGCCCGTCTT
This sequence comes from Calditrichota bacterium, assembly GCA_013152765.1. Classification (GTDB taxonomy): domain Bacteria; phylum Zhuqueibacterota; class Zhuqueibacteria; order Oleimicrobiales; family Geothermoviventaceae; genus Geothermovivens. Next base: position 5,147 of record JAADFT010000100.1, read on the forward strand.
GAGCACGGTGCCGCCGCACATGGTGGAGCTGCGGTCGGCCATGGCCGCCACCTCCTCGTGATGCGTGATCAGCAACACCGAGGCGCCAAGCTTGGCAAACAGCCGGATGGAATCCGTGATGAAGTTGATGCTCAGCGCGTCGATGCCGGAGTCGGGCTCATCCAGGATGACCAGCTTGGGCATCATGGCCAGAACCGAGGCCAGCTCGATCCGCTTGCGCTCACCGCCGCTGAGCGACTCGTCCAGAGCACGATCCAGGTAGCGCGACGGCTCGAGTCCAACGCGCAACAGAGCTTCCTCCGGTGGCGGTCCCTTCTTCGAGGCCCGCCGCGAAAGCAACAGGTACTGACGCACGGTAAGTCCCTCGAACCGGGCCGGTTCCTGCCAGGCCAACGTGATGCCGCGCCGAGCCCGCTCCCAGACCGGCAGGCGCGTGATGTCTTCCCCCTCGAACAGAATCCGGCCCGAACGCACCTCGTAACTCTCCAGGCCCATGATCGTGTAGGCGAGGGACGACTTGCCGGTACCGTTGGCCCCCAGGATGCTGTGAATCTCTCCTTTGTACACCACCAGGTCCACGTCCTTCAGGATGTGGTACCCGTTCACAAACACGTTCAGCTTTTCGATTTGAAGACGCATCGTACCGTTGTTCAGGTTTTGCAAGTCACTCTGTCCGTAATCGTAGCCAGGTTCGTTCTTCTCGGAGAAACGGACAACGCAGTGTAGCCTCTCCGCCCCCCCTTGTCCAGGTCCCGTGTCTTCCATGCTACGTCAAATCCACCTGAACAAAACCCGAGACGCAGGGCGGTTTCCCCACCCGGGAACAAAACCCAACCTGACCGGATGGCGTCCCCGCTACTCTGGACCCGGCGGGGGAAAGCAAGAAACAATCTGCCGTCGCAGAGATCCGGCCGACGCGAAGCCAGCCTGAGGGAACGTTACCACCTCCGTGTAGCAGAATTCACCCGGACAAATGTACAACAACGCGTCGAGACTTCCAAACGCGCGAACCACTTTGCGCAGAAAAATTCAGGGGTTGCGGCCGCGGACAAAGCGTCACCCAACGCCGGTGGCTGGACTCTCGCCACATCCGTAAATCAGCTCGTACACTTCCAGCACTCGTCGGGCCATTTTCCGTGCGTCTTCGAACGCCAGCGCGTCGTTCTCGACGTCGCCCTCGTGGTAGCCGTAGCCGATGGCCCCGCGCCCGCCCAGGATCATGTTGTGCCGCAAAATGAAGGCGTGCAGCGTGTTGATGCTGCTTTCCACGTAGCGCCTGCCGGCCACAACGTAGCCGCCGATCTTGTTTTTCAACTTCCCACGCAGCGGCCAGGTTCGTTCCATGAAAGCCTTGAGGGGCGCCGACACGTCGCCAAACTGGCTCGAGGTCGCGAACAGGACGATTTCCGCCCACTCCAGATCGCGGTACAGTTGCTGCATGTCGTCCTCGATCGGGCAGTAGCCAAGCGTCTGGCAGTCCCGGGTGGCGCAACAGGGGGCAATGTTCTTCTCGGCCACGTAGACGCGCCGGATTTCCGTCCCTTCCGGGAACTCGCCTAAGGCAGCTTCCAGCATGCGGGCCGAGTTGCCGTTCTTTCTCGGGCTTCCGAAAACCGCCAGAACACGCATGGTTCACCTCCAGGTGATTTGGCGCTGTAAGTCGGCAGCAGCGGGAGACCTGCTCCCCCGGGAGTTCTCTCGCATCCCCAGCGAGCATCTGGTCAAGTGCGGAAAGCCAGCAGGAACAAAGTCGCGCAGGCAG
>JAADFT010000101.1 GCA_013152765.1 Calditrichota bacterium
GGGTTCCCCCTTGCAGAGATTATGAGCGGTAACACACGTGACCGGACTGGTCACCCTTCACGGTTACGCTTCGCACTGCCGCCACGCGAGCCGGTGAGGCCAAACCCTGCCTGTCAGAGTCCGGGGTACGCAACTCGTCTGGCGTCCGGGGCGCTCGGGTTCCCCGAGGCTACTGGAGGAGCACACCCCCATTCCGCTGTCTATCCCCTCGTTTGCCAGTTCTAAAGAGCACCTCAGCACTTTGCTAGAATGCTCTTTCCCCCTGTGAAATTTGCTGGGAGATCACTTCCCCTTTTCAGTTTGCACTTCAGGCTGTTTGCGCTGAACGCGCACACGCAGAATCCGGTTGCGCTGCACTTTTTCCACAACGAACTCGAAGTCGCCGTACTCGATCTTTTCCCCTTCGCGTGGAACGTATCCCGTGAGAGGTGGAAAATGAAGCCGCCCAGACTCTCGAAATCTTCGTCCGTCGGCAGGTCGGCCCCGAGGATCTCGTTCACCTCATCCAGGTCGATTTTCGCGTCCATCACGTAGGTGTTGTCGTCGATTTTCTGGTAAAGCGGGGCCTCACGGTCGTACTCGTCCTGGATCTCGCCAACGATTTCTTCGATCACATCTTCCAGTGTGACCAGGCCCGCTGTGCCGCCGTACTCGTCGACAACGATGGCCATGTGGGTGCGTTCGCGCTGGAACTCTCGCAGCAGCTCGTCGATGAGTTTGCTTTCGGGCACAAACAGCGCGGGCCGCGCGAGTTTGCCAAGGTCGACGTTGGCGTTTTCCCGCGTGAGGTAGGGGAGCAGGTCTTTCGCGTGAATGATGCCGATGATGTTGTCGATCGTGCGCTCGTACACTGGAATTCGAGTGTGGCCCTTCTCCTTGATCAGATCCACAAGCTCGGAGAGCGACGCAGATCGCTCGATGCACACCATGTCGATTCGCGGCACCATGATCTCGCGCACGTGTGTGCGTCCGAACTCGAAAATCGAGTGAATCATTTCCCGCTCGTCCTGAAGCAGGGCTCCCTCCTCCTGGCCGACGTCTACCAGGGCGCGCAGCTCCTGCTCTGTGAGCGGCTCAGCACCTTCGGGCACACCAAGCACTTGCTCTACCCACCTGGAGAAGATGCGCAGAGGCTCCACGATGGGGTAGAGGATGTAGTACAGTGCCTCGATGAAAAGACTTGCCCGGAGCGAAAACTTTTCGGCGTGCTCCACGGCGACGACCTTGGGGGTGACTTCGGCGAAAAGCAGGATGATCAGGGTGACGATGACGACCTCGGCGAACATCGTCCAGAAGTGGCTCAGGTGGTGATCCTGCGCAAATTGCGCTGTGAGCAGGGCAGCAACCGTGGCTGCAGAGACGTTGACCAGCGTGTTACCGAGCAAGATGGTGGTGAGGAGAGCGCGCGGTTTGGAAAGAAGTCGGAGAACACGGCGTGCTGCTGCGGAATTGTCCTCTTTCAGTTTCCGCCGCTGTAGCTCGGAAAGCGAAAACAGAGCTGTCTCGCTTCCGGAGAAGAAGGCCGAAAGGCCGAGCAGCACTACGAAAAGCAGGCCCTGACTCCAGTAGTCACTTTCCAACGATTACCTTGCCTCCTTTCGCTTGGTTGGCTTGCTGTTTTGTCGGGTTTGCCCCCGTTTCTCGTCGCTGAGGGCGGCCAGCACCCGGTTTTCCTCCGCGGTCATGCGCTTTTTCTGATCGTCGGTAGCGTCGTCGAAGCCGAGCAGATGCAGGGCTCCGTGCACGGCAAGCCTGCAAAGCTCGTTCCAGAATGTAACCGCGTAGTCTTTCGCCTGGCGTTGCGCCGTGTCTACGCTGACGTAGATTTCTCCCTCGAGGTGTTCCGGCGAGTCGCTGAGGTTGAAAGCAATGACGTCCGTGGGGCGGTCCCGTCCGAGGAACTGAGTGTTCAGGCGGCGGATTTCACTGTCGTCCACGAAGATCACGTTGACATCAGCGGAAAGTTCCGGTTCGCCGTGCAGACGAAGGGCCTCAAGAATCAGCTTTTTGATCGCTTTCCTTGGAACGTGGCGCTTTGTCGTGTTGTGAATTCTTACCGTTTGCCTGACCATTCTCCTCTTCCGCCGGTGCGGCTTGTTTGGCACCACTTTCTTTGCCGCCGTTCTCTGCCTGAGGTTGCGCCTCTTTCTCCTCGGGATACTCGATCCTGGAGTGGTAGACGCCCATCAGAACCTGGACGAACGCATCTTCGATGCGGCTCAGGTCGCGAAGTGTCAAAGGACTTTCGTTCAGCTCGCCTTCGTTGAAGCGCTGCTGGATGATCGAGTGAACGGTCTGGCGAATCCGGGTAGCGTTCGGTTGCTTAAGGCTGCGCACGGCTGCTTCCACAGCGTCGGCAAGCATCACGATGGCGGTTTCGCGGCTTTGGGGTTTTGGCCCCGGGTAACGGAATTTCTGTTCGTCGACTTCGCCCTGGTTGGTCTCCTTGGCGCGCTCGTAGAAGTAGCGCATCAACTGCGTGCCCTGGTGCTCCCGGATGAAGGCGATGATTTCATCCGGCAACCCGGCCTCTTTGGCGATCTCGACGCCCCTGCGGATGTGGTTCGCCAGGATCAGCGCGCTCATGCTCGGCGTGAGCTTGTCGTGGGGGTTGCGACCGTCGGCCTGATTCTCGATGAAGTACTCGGGCTTTTCGATCTTGCCGATGTCGTGGTAGTAAGCGCCCACCCGAGCGAGCAGCGAGTTTGCCCCGATGGCCTCGGCCGCGGCCTCTGCCAGGTTGCCGACCATCAGGCTGTGGTGGTAGGTGCCGGGTGCGCGCACAGCCAGCTCCCGGAGGAGGGGCTGGTTCAGGTCCGACAATTCCAGAAGCGTCATGTCGGTGGTAACGTCGAACGCGAACTCGAGCACAACGGCCAGGCCGTACGTGAAAATGGGGGAGAGAAAGCCGTTCACCGCACCGTAAGCAACGTTCACCGCCAGTTTCGAGAACGGCGTGTAGCGCAACAGCTCAAAGATGGCAACTGTGACTACGTACGCCCCAACCAGCTTCAGGATGGTTTTGAGCACCCAGCTCCTGGACCGCACCCGGTAAACCGACGAAACGGCCACCACGCCCGCGATGATCGTAATGGCTGCAATGGCGAACTCGTTGCCTCGCATGGCGCCGACGATCAGCGCGGTGACAACCGTGCCCACGAATCCGAGCCTGGAGTTGAAGAAAATCGTCAGCAGCATCGAGGTCACAGTGACCGGAATCAGTAGGCCGGAAACGTTGGAGCGATTGACCAGAAAAGTCATTAAGATGGTGAAAAACAGCGCCAGCACGATGAGCAGGGTCTTCTGCCACGAGGCGAAAACCTTGGGTTCCTGCCAGTACAGGTAGAAGACCAGGACGCCAAGAATAATGCACAGAAACAGGAAGCGGGAGATGTAAGGCAGCGCGGAAGCAAAGCCGCCTTCCTGGGCCCGGCGCTCGGCCAGGGCCTCAGCCAGACTGCGCAACTTTTCCAGATGTTCCGGGGTCACGCGCTCGTGGCTGTCGATGATGCGTTCACGTTCCAGCACCATTCCTTTGGCGCGCGGCACGTTGCGCACGGCCTCGTCGATTCGCCGTTGCGTTTCAGCCTCGTTGTAGTGAAGGTTCGGCTTCAGGAACGGCAGCGTGAGCAGGTAGGCGGTTTTCACCAAATCTTCGTCGCCGAGCGCTTCGCGGAGATGTTGCAACAAGGCGTCTTGAGCTTGCGCTTTGTCGTAGTAGAAACGCAGCTCGTCCATGATTTCCGAGCCGTTGGAGACCACCGAAATTCGCTTGCTGGCGGTGGGCAAATGCTGTTTGTCGAGATCCAGAAGCCCGGAAGAGTAAATCCGCCGAAGCGCACCGGTGAGTTTCGCGGTCACGTTGGGGGTCTTGAGAAGCCGCGGCAAGGTGCGCAGGGCGTCTTCCGACAGGGAAATGCCGTAACGCCCGAGCGTCTGGGTGACTGTGGAAATCTGGGACGAGTCGTGTTTGCCCGAGAGTTCCTCTCGCTTCAGGGTTTGCAACAGACCGGCAAGAAGACGGATCTGTTCCTCGGCCACAGAATCGTCGCGAACGAACACCGGGGGAACCGAATTCCTGGCTCTCTCGACGTCGCGCTCGTATTCCTCAGGACTCTTGTTGATCGGGAAGGTAAACGGCGCAATGATCTCCTCCCCGATGTAGACGTCACCCACCTTCAGGTCGGTGAACTGGTAGGTCTTGCTCTTGGGAAACATGAAGGTGGTGACGAGCGCAAGCACCAGGAAGAACGCCGCCTGGGGTAGGTAGTCCGTACGGGAGGAAGCGGCCGTTTGTTTGCTGCCTGGTACGGCGTCGGTGTGTTTGCGCTGCCGTTTGAAGCGGCGACGAAGTTCCTGAATGATGGCGGGCACCGGCTACCTCGTGCTTTCCACAGTTTGTTCGCGCGTCGTTTCGGTTGGTGTTTCCGTCGCTTCGGAGCGCGCTTTTGTCGGCTCAAGCCGCGCTGCGTCGTAGGCGTCGTAGGCCAGAATGATGTCGCGGACCAGCCGGTGGCGCACCACGTCTCTCTCGGTCAGGTACACGAACTCGATGCCTTCAATTCCCTTGAGCACGTCGCGAATCTGGATGAGGCCCGACTGCGACTGGCTGGGAAGGTCCACCTGCGTGATGTCGCCCGTGATGATGGCCTTACTGTTGATACCCAGCCGGGTCAGAAACATCTTCATCTGCAGAGCGGTCGTGTTTTGCGCCTCGTCCAGGATGACGTACGCGTTGTTCAAAGTGCGCCCGCGCATGTACGCAAGCGGCACAATCTCGATCACGTTCGTTTCTGTGAATTTGCGCAGCTTGTCCGCCGGCAGCATGTCCTGAAGAGCATCGTAGAGCGGCCGCAGGTACGGGTCGATTTTCTCGCGCAAATCGCCGGGCAGGAAACCCAGGCTTTCGCCGGCTTCTACGGCCGGGCGGGTGAGGACGATTCGATCCACCAAGCGTTCGCGGAGCGCTGCGACTGCGATTGCCACGGCCAGGTACGTCTTCCCGGTGCCCGCTGGGCCGATCACGAACACGATGTCGTTTTCAAGGGTGGCGCGGTAGTAGCGCTCCTGGCCCGCGGATTTCGGCCGGATGATGCCGCTCTTCGTGTACAGGACGACCGAACGAGAGGGCTCTTTGCCCGGACGCTCGGCAGGTCGAGGTTCCGCCGGTTTGGCTTTGGCCTCTGCCAGGACGACCTGCGTGACGGTCTGAACGTCCGCTGGAGTTACCCGCTCGCTCCGGTTCAGGATGAAAATCAGCTCACTGAAGATTCGCTCAAGTGCGTCGAGTTCTTCTTCGGATCCTTTGAGAATGATTTCGCCGCCTCGGACAACAATAGTGGCATCGAAGGTCTCCTGCAGGTGACGAAGATTGACGTCCTGCAGCCCCAGAAGACCCATGTGGTCGATGCCACGAATTGAAATGCGTCGTTCGCTCACTTCTCGGAAATCAACCTCCTGACAGATGATGGTTCACTGGTTCTCAACACCCAGCCTACCGTAACGACCTAAATCTACAAATGTTCCTCGTGTGAAGCAACTCACATCTGAGCCAAAAACAGAAAAAGCTCTTGGCTTGCCCGCTGTCCGAGAAGCCAAGAGCTTTTTTCTTCGACGGATGAGGCAAACCCGCTCGCGACCACCCGAACCGGCGTTGTCGCGCTCAAGCCGGTGTTTGCCTGTCTATTTCCGAGTACTACCCCGAAACGTAAGTTTCGCGATCAAATCCCGTTATTCCTTTGGAATGATCAGCACGCTGTACGGGAAGACCAGGTTCGGATCGTCGCCAATGACGTCCTTGTTGGCCTCGTAGATCTTCGTCCACTTGGTCGGGTCGTTGTACACTTCCGGGTTGGCCGCGATCTTGTACAGGAAGTCACCCTTCGCAACCAGGTACTCGCCCGGGCCAACTTCGCGCTGAATCTTCAGAATCTGATCCGGGTAAATCAGGTCCGGGTCTTTGATCTGATCGCGGTTGTAGGTGTAAATGCGCATCCACTGGTAAGGATCTCCGTAGATGTCAGGCTTGCCGGAAATCTTCCAGAGGTAGTCACCGCGGACAACAGTGTACTCGTCGTAAACGGCCTTCGGCATCTTGGCGCGCAGCTGCGCGATCTTGCCTTCGATTCGGGCAATCCGATCCTGCATCTCGGAAAGGAGGGCGATCTTGCTGCTCTTCAACTGGTTGAGTTCTTCTTCGGCAGCGTCCACTTCCTTGCGCTGCTTGAAGAGCTCTTCGGGCGAAAGAGCCGCCAGCCCGTCAACTTTGCGCTCCAGCGCGTTCAGCTTCTCGCGGAACGCGTTCACGTCGGCTTCGGTCACGCCCAGCATCGAGTAGATCTCGTTCCACGTGGTCTTGATCTCTTCCTCGGTGGAAGCGATCTGCGACTTGATCTGCTCGATGTCGGCCTGGCACTTCTCGAGGTCAGCTTTGGCCTTGGCTTCTCTCTGCTGCCACTGGGTCAACTGGGCCTGGTACTCTTCCATGCTCATCTTTTCCTGCGCGTACGAGAAATTGGCGCCGAGAAGCATGGAAAAGGCGATGCCCAGCACAACAAGAACTGTCAGCTTCTTACCTATCTTCATCGGGCGTCCTCCCTTTTCGAATATCCCGCAGTGTTACCTGTCGGAAACTACATGCTCTGCAGTCTGCTCTGGACCGTCGACTTCTCGGTCTTGACCTTCGCCAATTCCTCTTGCTTGGCCTTCAGTTGCTTCTCCAGATCGGCCTTCTGCTGCTGACACTCAGCGAGCTGTTTCTCCGCCGAGAGTGCGGCCTGCTTGGTCTCTTCAAGCTGCTGCAGTTGCTGCTCGTTCGGGTGTTTAGCGCATCCCGTCCACGCGAACGTGGAGAGGAGGAGCGCGATCATCCCGAGGGCCATCAATGCTCTGGCTACTTTTCGCATCCGCCTCGCACCTCCTTTCTCATCCTTCCCTTTGTTAGAACTCACCAGTGTCCAATGCCCAAGGCCTTTCCGGGGTCATCCGACACCCCTCCCTCCGGAGACCACGGCGAAGCTAACATAGCAAAATCACGATTATTTGTCAAGGAAAAAGATTACAAGACAGTTACTTGGGGCCAGTTCTTTCCTCTGTTCTCTTGCAAACTTAGGTGCATGCGAAACCCACAACGCTGCACACGTGCAGTCACCGGGGCGTTGTGGGTTCTCTGCCTTTGTGGCGCCGACCGTTTTCAGCTTGCTGGCGCGGACTTCGGCTGCGCGCCGGG
>JAADFT010000102.1 GCA_013152765.1 Calditrichota bacterium
GAGAGCGACGAAGACCCGCTTGACGACGCAATCATCATGGAGCTGCAGAAGAAGCTTACGGCGCACGAGAAGGAAAAATCCGGCGGACTGAGAGGAAAGCTGAAGAAGATTTTCGGGCGGTAAGCAGGGAAGAAAGGCAGTTGGCAGTCAGCAGTCGGCAGTGGGCAGTCGGCGGGTCAGGAAAACGGAGAGACCCGTGCAGCGACTTCAAGGGGTCACTGCTGAGCCGGGGGTGGAGATTTTCGAAGCATCTGGCCGTCCAACTCAGGCAAGGCAAAATCAGACAACAGGCCACGCGTGGCTCATTTTATTTGCGTCGCTTTGTACATTGTTGTAACTTGGCACACGCGGTCCGACCGCGGGAACTGTTGCCCAGGGGCGTTACGACGGCCCGCGTGTTCCGCCGCGTTCATTGTTGCCCAAAGAGCAACAACAGAATCGGGGTTTTCGGCCGCCGAACGGCAGACCGGTTCCCTGAGTAACCCAAGAACAAAACAGACACCCGGTCAAATCCACAGAATTTGCTGCGCAACCCGGTGGGGGCGGGCAGCCACGTTCTCCCCGAACCCGGCTGTCCTGAAAGCACGCGCAACAAACTCCGGCAGGTCAACAGGAGGTTGACGATGAAGGTTCGCCAGTTCCACGTTGTTCCTCGACTTCCGCAGCTCCTCCGTCCGCTCGAGATCCTCGCCAAGAATCTCTGGTTCTCCTGGAACTGGGAGGCTGTGCGGCTTTTCCTCCGCCTCGATCCAGTCACCTGGGAAAAAGCCTACCAGAACCCGGTAGCGATGCTCGGCATGCTGCCGCCAGAGACTTTCGAAGAGGCCGCAAACGACGACAGTTTTGTGGCCGAACTCGAGCGAGTGTACGAGAATTTCAGCAAGTACCTTTCGGCGCCTACGTGGTTCCAGGAGGCCTTCCCCGACGACCAGAAGCTTCAGGTGGCCTACTTCTCGATGGAGTACGGTCTCGACGAAGGGCTACCGATTTACTCCGGCGGACTCGGGATTCTCTCCGGGGATCACCTGAAGTCCTCCAGCGACCTGGGCATCCCGCTCGTCGGCGTTGGGCTTCTTTACCAAAAAGGCTACCTACGCCAGGTACTGAACCTCGACGGCTGGCAACAGGAGGTCTACCCCGACAACGACTGGTACAGCATGCCGGTGACGCTCGAGCGCGACGCAGCGGGTAACCCGGTGAAGGTTTTCGTGGACCTGCTTGGCCAGCCCGTGTACGCGCAGGTCTGGCGAGTGCAGGTAGGACGAACGCCTCTCTACCTGCTGGACACCAACCTGCCGGAAAATCCACCGGAACACCGCCACATCACCGACCAGCTTTACGGCGGCGATCGGGACATGCGCATCCGGCAGGAGATCGTGCTCGGTGTTGGCGGCGTGCGGGCGCTGGCTGCCCTTGGCCTCCACCCCACCGTCTACCACATGAACGAGGGACACTCGGCTTTTCTGGCCCTGGAGCGCATCCGCAACCTGGTTACGCGTTACGGTTTCAGCTACAAGGAAGCGCGCGAGCTCGTGTGGGCCACCAATGTTTTCACCACACACACGCCGGTGCCGGCTGGCAACGAGCATTTCGATCCCGAACTGGTTCGCAAGTACCTGGAGCCGATGGCGCGCGAGATCGGCCTTTCCTGGGAGGAATTCCTGGCGCTTGGGCAGGAAATCCCCGGCAGCTCGCCAACGTACTGCATGACCGTGCTTGCTCTGCGCCTGTCCGCTTTCTGCAACGGAGTGAGTAAACTGCACGGCAAGGTCTCCCGGAACATGTGGAAGAACATCTGGCCAGGGCTGCCTGAGCCGGAAATTCCGATTGGCAGCATCACCAACGGCATCCACACGCGGTCCTGGATCAGCCACGATCTCGCCAACCTGTTCGACCGCTACCTGGGACCGAAATTCGTAGAAGAACCTGCTGACCAGCGCATCTGGGAGCGCGTGGACCTGATTCCAGACGGCGAGCTGTGGCGTACGCACGAAATCCGCAAAGAGCGGCTGATCGGCTTCGTGCGGCGACGCCTGCGCGACTACTTCCGGCGCCAGGGCGCCAGTCTGCGCGCCATCCAGGAAGCGGAGGAAGTGCTGAATCCCGATGTTCTGACGATCGGTTTCGCGCGTCGGTTTGCCGCGTACAAGCGGGCTGACCTGATTTTCAAAGATCCGGAGAGGCTGATCAAAATCCTCACCGACCCGGAGCGCCCCGCGCAGATCATCTTCGCCGGGAAGGCGCATCCGCAGGACACCCAGGGCAAAGAAATCATCCGGAAAATCATCCGCTACGCTCGCGACCCGCGCCTCCGCAACCACGTTGTGTTCGTGGAGGACTACGACATCGCCGTGGCGCGTTACCTGGTGCAGGGCGTGGACGTGTGGCTGAACAACCCCCGCCGCCCGCTGGAGGCCTCGGGAACAAGCGGCATGAAGGCGGCGGCGAATGGGGCGCTGAACGTCAGCGTACTGGACGGCTGGTGGGACGAAGCTTACCGTCCTGAGGTCGGCTGGGCAATCGGCTCCGGCGAGGTGTACGACAATCCCGAAGAGCAGGACTACGTCGAGAGCCAGCTCCTGTACAACCTGCTCGAGAACGAGATCATTCCGCTTTACTACGAGCGCGACAAGAGCGACCTGCCGCGCGGCTGGATCAAGATGATGAAGGCGTCGATCAAGAGCCTGGCCGGCTACTTCAACACGCACCGGATGGTGCGCGAGTACACAGAACGTTTCTACCTTGGCGCGCACAGAACTGGCGAAAAGCTGTCGCAGGACAACGGAGCACCCGCCAAGGAACTCGCCGCGTGGCGCGACAAGGTTGCGGCAGCGTGGCCCCAGGTACGCATCCAGGCGGACGGCGAGGTGCCAGAGGAGGTCCACACCGGCGACGGCTTCCCGGTGAAGGCCTACGTCACGCTCGGAGACCTGACTCCGGACGATGTGACTGTGCAGGTTGTGATCGGTCCGCTGGACTCCGACTTCAACATCGTCGAACCGCACACGCAGGACATGGAGTTCGTGGAGCAAAAGGACGGCACAGCCATCTACGCAACCGAGGTGCAGTGCACTCACAGCGGTCGCGTGGGCTACGCTGTGCGCGTGTTGCCGCACCACGAGAATCTGGTCCATCCGTACACGCCGCCTTTGGTGACGTGGGAGGAGTAGCTTTGGATTGCGACGGTAAGCCGTCGTTTTGGGGGTAAAGGAAAGGCTGGTTGGGTCTCGCAGAATCGCAGCAGATTGAATTCTGTGCTGTGTCAGCACGTCCACTCGCACGGTCGCCTGGCTGGTAACGAGGTGCCTGGCGTCATCTGAACAAACACGGCCACCCCGAAAGGACAAGCTCGGTCTGGTGGTCGACAAGCTTGTCTCTGTTGGCTTGGGAGACGGGACGACACGGTTGCAGCTTCCACGCCGAGTCTCAGCTCGTGTGGCGGCTCGTCGGGGTCGAACCAGTTCTAAGCCTACTACGTCATTCTTGTCTGAACAAAGCAAGAAGCGCAAAGCGTTTTTTTCGCCCGGGGATCAAATCCCCGGGCTAGCTTGAGGAGGCGCCCGCTAAAGCGGGCTCAACCCAAGAAGAAATCACCGACATTCCGACGTAGCAGGACTAACTGGTCTCCTTCCTGGCTCGACGGGTAGGTTTCGATTGCTGGCACCCGTTCTCATCGTCGGGATTGTCCATTTCCACCCCCAACTCACCTCGCGAACGAACACCTGCCACATCCAGTGTTACCGGTACTGCGTGGAACGACCCGTGCGAAGGGAATGTTGTCCAGGGAAAATGGGGGCAATCGCTGATGGTACAAAACCGTTGATTCTTTTCGACAAATTGCCTATGTTCGGGCCACAGAAGTGGGACGAAGGTGGGAGCGAAACTCATGCCCGAACTTGCTCTCGACGGCGAGAGCCTCACGTTAGAAGACCTCCAAAAAGCTGTTGCTGCCCCCGTTGATGTTACGCTCACCCCAAGTGCGCTCGAGAAGATCCGGAAATCGCGTCAGGTTGTCGAGGAGAAAATCCGCGCCGGAGAAATTGTCTACGGCGTGAACACGGGCTTCGGGAAGCTGGCCCAGGTTGTGATCGACGCCAAGGACACGACGGCGCTGCAGATCAACCTGGTGCACAGTCACGCAGCCGGTGTCGGTCCCCCTCTACCGCGCGAGGTGGTGCGCGCAGCGCTGATTCTCAAAGCAAACACACTGGCCAAAGGCTTCTCCGGTGTACGCCCGGAGGTCGTCGAGGGCCTGCTCGACCTCTACCGTCGCGACGTGACACCTGTGGTGCCAGCCCAGGGTTCGGTTGGGGCTTCGGGAGACCTCGCTCCTTTGGCGCACCTGGTGCTTGTGCTCCTCGGCGAAGGCCAGGCTGAGTACGACGGCAAGGTCCTTCCCGGCAACGTCGCTTTGCGCCGGGCCGGTCTGAAACCGCTGAAGCTGGCCGCGAAAGAAGGTCTGGCGCTCCTCAACGGCACCCAGATCACGACCGCGCTGGCGGTCCTGGCTCTGCTCAGGGCCGAGAATCTGGTGGTCAACGCCGACCTGGCAGCGGCCATGAGCCTGGAAGGGCTGCTTGGTACCCCCGTGGCCTTCGATCCGCGTATCCAGGAAGCGCGAGGGTTCAGGGGTCAGTTGCAGACGGCGCTCAACGTGCGGAAGTTGGTGGCCGACAGCGAGATTGTGGCTTCCCACAAGGATTGTGGCAAAGTGCAGGACGCGTACAGTCTCCGCTGCGTACCGCAGGTACACGGCACGGTTCGCGAGGCGCTACGCCACGTGCGCGAGGTGCTCAGTACCGAAATCAACGCCGCGACGGACAACCCGCTGGTTTTCGCGGATGGCCACGAGGTGCTTTCCGGCGGCAATTTCCACGCTCAGCCTGTGGCTGCGGTGGCAGACTACCTGGCGATCGTCGTTTCGCAACTCGCCAGCATGTCTGAGCGGCGCATTCAGGATCTGATGGATCCTGTGGTCAGCCAGCTTCCTGCTTTCTTAGCCCCGCACGGTGGCCTCCACTCCGGCTTCATGATCGCCCAGGTAACAGCCGCGAGCTTGGTCTCGGAAAACAAGACACTGGCCCATCCTGCTTCTGTGGACTCTATTCCGACCTCGGCCAATCAGGAGGACTTTGTGTCCATGGGCACCTGGGCAGCCAGGAAAGCCTGGGATGTGGTCGAAAACGCGGAGCGGGTGATTGCGATCGAGCTTCTCGCTGCCGCACAGGCTTTCGATCTTCGCAAGCCGCTCAAGCCGGGGGTTGGCACTGCCGTCGCGTACAGCAAGATTCGGGAAATCGTAAGCTTCATGCCAGAAGATCGCACTTTGCATCCGGACATTGAGCGTGCCACACGCCTTGTGCAAAGCGGCGAGTTGATCAACGCCGTACGCGAAGTGGTAGCAATTGACTAAAAACTTAAGGAGCTGAATCTGAGGGCTTTCATGAACAACCAGAACAAAATCGTTGGTGAAGCACTGACATTTGACGACGTCCTGCTGATTCCGAACCACTCCACGGTGCTGCCCAAGGAGACGGACACCAGCACGATGTTCACACGCACCATCCCGCTGAACATCCCGCTGGTGAGCGCAGCGATGGACACCGTAACCGAGGCCCAGCTGGCCATCGCATTGGCCCGCGAAGGGGGCATTGGCGTGATCCACAAGAACATGTCCATCGAGCTGCAAGCTTCCGAGGTAGACAGGGTGAAGCGCTCGGAAAGCGGCATGATCTTGAATCCGATCACCCTGTCGCCTCGACACAAGCTTCGCGACGCCACGCGCATCATGGCTCGCTACCGCATTTCCGGCGTGCCAATCGTGGAGGGCGAAAAGCTGGTGGGCATTCTTACGAACCGCGACCTCCGTTTCCAGACCGACCTGGATGTGCCGGTTGCGGACGTGATGACCAAGGACAAGCTGGTAACCGTGCCTCCGGGGACCTCGCTGGACGAAGCCGAGGAAATCCTGCACAAGCACCGGATCGAGAAGCTGCTGGTCGTGGACGAACAGGGCAACCTCCGCGGGCTGATTACGGTGAAAGACATCATGAACCGCAAGCGTTTTCCGAACGCTTCGAAGGACGAACTCGGGCGCCTGCGGGTTGCCGCCGCCGTGGGCGTGGCTCGCGACACCATGGACCGCGCAGCAGCCCTTGTCGAAGCCGGCGTGGACGCTTTGGTCGTGGACACAGCTCACGGGCATTCTCAGGGCGTGCTCGACACCGTTGCCAAGTTGCGGGAGCGCTTCCCCGATGTGCAGCTGGTTGCGGGCAACGTGGCCACACGCGAGGGCGCTGAGGCGCTTGCCGAACGCGGCGTGGATGCCGTGAAGGTGGGCATCGGTCCGGGTTCGATTTGCACGACCCGTGTTGTGGCTGGTGTTGGCGTGCCGCAGATTACGGCGATCATGGATTGCGCCGAGGTTTGCGCCAAGTACGGCATTCCGCTCATTGCGGACGGGGGCATCAAACAGACAGGCGACATTCCGAAAGCAATCGGCGCTGGCGCGGACAGCGTGATGATCGGCAACCTGTTCGCGGGAACCGAGGAAAGCCCCGGGGAAATGGTCTTCCTGGAAGGTCGCAGCTACAAGGTTTACCGCGCCATGGGCTCGCTCGGGGCCATGCAAGGCGGACGCGGCGACCGCTACTTCCAGGAGGGCATCACAGAGACGAAGAAACTGGTGCCAGAGGGAATCGAAGGGCGTGTGCCTTACCGTGGTAAGCTGGGAGATCTGGTTTTCCAGATGGTGGGCGGCCTGCGCGCTTCAATGGGCTACTGCGGCGCACGGACAATTCCGGAGCTGAAAGAGAAGGCGCGTTTCTACCGGATCACGATGGCTGGACTGCGCGAGAGCCATCCGCATGACGTGATCATCACCAAGGAAGGCGCCAAACTACAATCTGACGAAGGCGTAGAGAGAAATTCCCACCTCAATTTGCACAAAAGCCGCGTTCGCAGTCCGAACGCGGCTTTCTTATTCCGGGTGTTGTGGCAGGAAGGTGAGTTGGCTCCGCACGAAACGCGGTGAACTCTGCGCAGGGGCCTCCAGGTTTGAGAACTGACTCCACTGCACAGATTGGCCCAAAAGAGGCAAAGGCGAGACGTGTTTTCCTCTTCGCGGTCAGGCCGGACCCACGGGTCCAAAAAGAGAAACCGGGTACGACAGACCTACCGGGATTAGGGGGGTTACCGGCTTGGTCGTC
>JAADFT010000103.1 GCA_013152765.1 Calditrichota bacterium
GGGTACGAGTTGCGCCTGACGGGCAGCTACGAAACAGGTTTCACGGAAAACGACTCGAATCAGCATTTCTGGCCAATCCCCAACGTGCTTGGCTTTGTCCGCAGAGGGCAGGAAGAAGGTGGGAAAGGATCTGAGTAGCCGTGAGTTAAGTTGCTACAGAATTTTCTTGAAAAATCTCTGGATTTTCTCTTCCGAGGTTCGTACATTTTGCGCGTAACTGGAGGTTGACTGAGCTGGACCGAGTTTTTGATTGGTGAACGAACGATGACTTCTCAACCCACCCGAGCTTACGCAGCTGCAGCCTGTACCTGTTGTGACCGACACGATCGGGTGGGTGAGGTACACGTTGTGACGTAGTCAAAGAATTCGACAAGAGACTCGCAGAGTGCCAAAGCCCACCCGTTTGAGGTGGGCTTTTTTTGTTGGTGGTCCGTTGCCATGGACCGGGCTGTGAAATCTGGCAGGAGGTTTGGGATGGAAGCAAAAGTCTACAACGGCATCGAGGAAACCATCGGGGGCACACCCGTGGTGCGTCTGCGACGTTTGGCGCCTGCAGGCAGCGCCGAAGTGCTGGTGAAACTGGAGCTTTTCAACCCGATGGCTTCGGTGAAGGACAGAATCGCTGTCTCGATGATCCGGAGCGCCTTGCAAAGCGGTAAACTGGCGCCCGGAGGCACGATTGTCGAACCCACGTCTGGCAACACCGGTGTGGGACTTGCGTTCGTGGCGGCAGCTCTTGGCCTGAGGCTCATCGTGACCATGCCGGAGTCCATGTCGCTGGAGCGCCGGAAACTTCTGAAGGCGTTCGGCGCCGAGCTGGTTCTCACACCCGCCGACAAAGGCATGAAGGGCGCAATTGAGAAGGCCCGGGAGCTTGTCGCAACACTGCCGGGCGCTGTGATGCTGGACCAGTTCTCGAATCCGGCCAACCCGGCGATTCACGAGGAGACGACGGGCCCGGAAATCTGGTCGGCGACGGGTGGGCAGCTCGACGTGCTCGTCGCGGGTGTGGGCACGGGCGGAACCCTGACCGGCGTCAGTCGCTACCTGAAGCCGCGCCTGCCCAACCTGTGGGTAGTGGCGGTGGAACCCGAGGCGTCGGCGGTGCTGAGCGGCAAAGAACCGGGACCGCACGGCATCCAGGGAATCGGGGCGGGCTTTGTTCCGGCCATCCTGGAGCGGAAGTGGATTGATGAAATCGTGACGGTTCGCGACCAGGACGCTCGGGAGACGGCAAGGCGACTGGCGCGCGAAGAAGGGATTCTCGCTGGCATTTCGTCAGGGGCAATCCTCTGGGCCGCCCTGCGGATTGCCGAACGCGAGGGGATGCAGGGCAAACGGGTGCTCGCAATTTTGCCCGACACAGGAGAGCGGTACCTTTCGACGGATTTGTTTGGTGACGAAACGGTGGAGAAGGACTGATGGGCTTGAGACACGACATTCGATCGGCTTTCCGTTACGACCCCGCGGCACGGAACATTCTTGAGCTGATCCTGGCTTACCCGGGGCTCCACGCCCTGTGGATGCACCGGGTTGCACACTTTCTGTGGCGGCTGCGGGTGCCGGTGCTGCCGCGCTGGCTTTCTCACCTGGCGCGATTTCTGACCGGAATTGAAATTCACCCGGGTGCGAAGATCGGGCGTGGGGTGTTCATCGACCACGGCATGGGCGTGGTCATCGGTGAGACGGCCGAAGTGGGCGACGAGTGCGTCATCTACCAGGGTGTGACGCTGGGAGGTACGAGCTGGAACAAGGGCAAACGTCACCCCACTCTCGAGGACCACGTCGTGGTCGGAGCGGGAGCGAAAGTGCTCGGCGCGATCACCATCGGTCACCACAGCAGGATCGGTGCTAACGCCGTTGTGCTGCGTTCGGTGCCGCCGCACTCGGTGGTCGTCGGTGTCCCCGGCCACGTGAAGAAGATCCTGGGCAAGGAACCGCCGCCTTTAGCACACAACAAGCTCCCCGACCCCGTGGCGGAGGAGTTTCAGAGGGTGCTGGCACGCCTGCATGAGCTCGAACGTGAGGTGTCGGACCTGCGCTCGATCGTGGCCAGCTTTCGCGTGAACGCTGTGAAGGAAACGCAGGCGAACTGAGATCCCTGGGGGCGTCTGGCGTTGCCGGGTCCCCAGGGATCGAATCGGGTCCGCGTGTCCAGAACCGTCTTGCCCCGCGCAGCTTGCATTTTCCGCTGGATTCAGCTAAATTGCAAGCGCTGAAATGTGAGCGGCGTAGGGAGTGGCTTCAGGACGGTAACAGGAAAAGGCACCTTGCGGAGGGCCGATGCCGAACGGGAAGCAACTGAAAGTTTGCCCGGAGTGTGGACGTCTGGTTACGGTTGAGGGGCCGGGGAGTACACGCTGCCCTTACTGCGGCGCCGAAGTGCCCGGTGTGCCCGGCTACTGGCAGGCCACTGAGCCTGGCGAGGCAAGCAGCCCGTGGGACGAACGTGAAAAGCTGGGTGCGTTCACGGCCTACGTGCAAACGTGGCGAATGGTCATGTCGCGGCCGAGCGAGTTCTTCGCGAACATGCCGGTGTCGGGTGGCCTGCTTGGTGCACTTCTGTACGCACTGATCACCGGCACACTGGGAGGACTGGCGTCACTCTTCTGGCAGGTGATTTTGCCAGGGCGCAATCCCGTCCTGGAGGCCATCCTCGCGTCGCAGGGCCTCACCGAAAGTCAGGTCATGTCCGCTGCGGTGTTCCTCGCGCCCTTCGCAGTAATCGTCCAGACTTTTGTGTGGGCGGCGATTTTGCACTTGATGATCGTGCTGCTTGCCGGGGGCGGCCGCGGCTTTGAGGCTACATTTCGCGTGGTGAGCTTCGCTACGACGCCGCAACTGCTGGCTGTGATCCCGATTTGCGGGGGGCTGATTGCCAGCTTCTGGTCCTTCGCGCTGGTCATCATCGGGCTGCGCGAAACCCACCGGATCTCGGGCGCGGTTGCTACCCTTGCCGCGCTGATTCCGGTGGTGTCCCTGCTGTTCCTGTTCTTCATGCTGCTTTACAGGATGATCGCTCTGAGGCGCTGTGCAACTGAAGCTGAGCAGAGGGCGAGGAAGCCGGGGACTCGGCCTGGCCTACGCCGTGTTGATTGCCGGGGGCTTTGCGGTCGTTCGGATTTGGCCGGGTGGTCTCGCGCTGTTGCCAGCCTGTCCCTGGCGGGCACTGACCGGTTTCCCCTGTCCGTTTTGCCAGGGTTCCCACCCACGCGTTTGTAGCGCTTGCGTACGTCCGCATCGCCGAAGCGTGGCAGCTGAACCCGCTGGTCACGGGGGGCGTGCTGGCGCTCCTGGCGTGGGGGATTCTGGATTTGCTGGGGGTGCTTACGGGGCGGAATCTGGTCGTGCGGCTCTCTCCGCGGGAAAGAAGGTGGAGCCTGAGGCTACTGGGGGCAATTCTGCTGGCCAACTGGGTGTATCTGATCTTCGCCGCTGGCATCTAAGGTTGGGAAATGTTCTACGTTGTGTCTGTTCGGCGAGTTGCGGCTCCGGGGTGGACTTCGCCGGTGTGAGCACACTTCTCCGCCGAGACAGACGCGGTTTGCGAGGACGCTGGGGTTCAGAAACGAGTGGAGAATCGGCAACTTGCGCGCAAACACGGATCGTGTTCTCGTTGGTCTGACAATCGAACGCTACAAAGAAATCGAGCCCGCGGTGATTCTGGGGCTGGTTCGTTTGCTCGGGCTCGAGTTTGTTGAAATCACAAAAACAGTCTTCGAAGATCTTGACAGAATTGCCGCGAAGCTGGACGGCATGCGGTGCGGGTTTCACCTGCCAATCATGTGCGAGGACGGCTGGGACCTCAGCACCCCCCAGGCCCAGGAGGAGATCGACAACCTGATCGACCTGATCAACGCCAACCGCGAGAAACTGCACATTTCGCACGTCATTTGTCACCCGCCGGAGGACGACGGCCATCCCAGCACAGATCCTGAGCGAGAATCGGTGCTCCTGAACAACCTGGCCAAGCTGCAGGTGCCTGTTTTTCTGGAAAATGTGCCCCATCTGCCGGAGAAGGACTACCTGGCGCTTTACCAGCGTTCCAAGCAGAGGCTGGGAGAGCAGTTGCTCGGCATGTGCTACGACGGCCCCCACTACTTTCTGAGCGGAACGGATCCAGTAGCTGCGCTGGAACGGCACCTGGACGAAATCGGGTGTGTGCATCTTTCGGACTGCACCCGGGAGCGCGACTCGCACCTGCCATTTGGGAGGGCAGGGGATCTGCCGATCGACGACATTCTCCAGACGCTGAAGCGCCACGACTACCGGGGGATAATCAATCTGGAAATCCGGCCGGAGAATTTTCAGGACGTGCTGCCGACGATCGAGAGCTACCTGGCGGTACTCAAGCTGTTCCGACCGGGCAAGTACCTCACCACGCGGATGCGCCTGTGGTTTGTCTACCCGGTTCTGAAGCGCGTTCTGGCTTGACGAGAAGCGATCTGCTGCGGCAGAGTGGAAGAGATCCCTTTCCCGGCTGAGTGCACTTCGGCAGGCGTGTGCTCGGGGTAGCCGGGATCAGGCCTGGACAAAGGGACTGTTTTCGAACTTTGCCCCGTCCGACATGACAGGCTCAGTCCGAGAGTAAAGTTCTGAAGAGGCTGCAGCCCCCGTGCTGTTGCAGATCCGTGCAGAAGAAGCCTCCCCCTCCTCGCGCGCTTTTTCACCCCCCAAACATGACCTTACAAATGAAGAGGGCCGCCAGCAGACCGACTGTGTCGCCCACGAGACCGGCGGGAACGGCGTGACGCGTCTTTTTGATTTGCACGCTGCCAAAGTACACGGCGATGACGTAGAAAGTCGTTTCGGTGGAGCCGTACATGGTGGAGGCGAGGCGACCGATGAACGAATCCGGCCCGTGCGTCTTCATGAGCTCGGTGACGATGCCCAGTGTGCCGCTCCCCGAGAGAGGGCGCATCAGCGCGGCTGGCAACACCTCGGCCGGCATGCCGATCAGGTCGGTGACGGGTGACACGAGTTTTACGAACAGGTCCATCGCCCCTGAGGCGCGGAACATGCCGATGGCGACCAGGATGGCCACGAGGAAGGGAATGATCTTGACGGCGATTTCGAATCCCTCTTTGGCGCCCTCGATGAACACCTCGTAGACGTGGATCCTTTTGCTGAAAGCCAGTACCGGGATGGCGAACAGCAAGAACGGCACCGCCCAGTCCGAAACGAACGAGACCACGCTCTTGAACAGATCCATCGTAAGCCAGCCAAACAGGAAATGCAGTACGCCCAGCTTGCCCAGACCGAGAAGGGCAACGGCGACGAGGCCCAGCACCAGGAGTCCCTTCAGAAGGTTGAGCAAATGGCTCCGGAAAGCTTTGCCGCCGAGCTGCGCGTACTCGAACAATTTTGCGGCGGTGACGGCCGCGATGGTGGCGCAGGTGGAGGAGAAAATCGTCGTCCCGATGATTTCGGCAGGGTTGTGCGAACCGAGCTGTGTCCGGATGGCGATGATGGTCGCCGGGATGAGCGTGATGCTGGCAGTGTTCAGCGCCAGGAACATGACCATGGCGTTGGTGGCCGTGTCCTTCTGCGGATTCAGCTTTTGCAGCTCTTCCATGGCCTTCAGGCCGAGCGGGGTGGCTGCGTTGCCGAGTCCAAGCCAGTTGGCGGCGATGTTCAGCACCATGGCCCCCATCGCGGGATGGTCAGGCGGAACATCCGGGAAAAGGCGACGTGCGATCGGTTTCACAGCTCGGGCCAGGATGCGCACCATCCCGGCTTCCTCCGCGATTCGCATGATGCCAAGCCACAGGGCCATGATGCCGATCAGGCCGAGGGCAATGTCGACAGCAGTTTTGGCGTAGTCGAAGGCGGCGTTGGTGACGCTGGTGATCTGGCCGTTGATTCCCGCCACAATGACGGCGATCGCCACCAACCCCAGCCAAACGTAATTCAGCATTCAGCCTCCGCGATTTCCTTACCAGAAGTCATCTTGCTACAGCTACTTCCCCGCCATTTGAATTGCGCTTCAGCAGGTGGCTGCTCGACACGGCCGAGCGGCTAAAACCCCGAGCGAGACGGCCACGCTGCACAGGCTTCCTTCGGCGTGGACGAACCCAGCGGGCTGTGTGCCACCGTGCTCCTGCAGCTCAGCGCCGCAGGGTCGCGATCAGCCGTTTCAGGTTCAGCAGCAGGTCCAGAGCGACCAGGATGTCCGGCGCCAGCACATCGGCGGCCTGAAACGCCTCGGACGCTGTGGCCTCTGGACCCAGCACAGCGATCCCTAAACGCGCGGCCCGCAGCATGCGCACGTCGTTGGCGCCGTTACCGATGGCCACCACGTTTTCCGGGCCAAGCTCGTGCACAACGGCTTCCTTGGCGTGGTCTTCTGAGGGCGGGGTCACCTTCTGCAGGGACACGCCGAGCTCCTCCGACAGGGCGCGGCCGCGCCCGAATGTGTCGGCAGTCAGAAGTCGCACGCGCAGGTCCTGCTTGAGGCGCCCCAGTCGCTCGGCCACTCCGGGAAGAAGCTGCCCGTCCAGGCTCAGTGTGCCGTTGACATCCAGCAGCAGGTGTTCCAATTTCCACGTGCCCCGTCCGGGGATCGACACCTCGAGCAACGCGTTACCCTCCACGTTTTTCCAAAACCACGAGCCCCTCGAGCAGCGGGGCTTCGCGTCTGGCGCGGTCAGCGGTTTGGCGACCCCGCGCCCTTGCCAGGGCCCAATGCTTCCAAACGCGCCTGGATTTCCTCCATCGCTTCCTCCACGCTGGCGACGCTTTCATCGAACCGGAAGGGTGGTCCCAGCCGGACCGTGACATCGTGCTTCTGCATGCGCGTGTCCCAGCGCGGCAGCACGTCGTACGAACCGATCACGCGGCACGGCACGACGGGCACGCCCGCCCGCATCAACAGTTTGACCGTTGTGCGCTTCGGCGGCAGGAGCCGGCCGTCCCAGGTACGCTCGCCCTCCGGGAAAATGGCCACCGGTGCTCCCCGGCGCAGCAGCCGGAGCGTGTTCGCCACCGCGACCGGGTCGGGGCGATGTCGGTGCACGGGTACCGAGCGGAACACCCGCATGGCCCAGCGGTGGAAAGCGGAGTCGAATTCGGTGTTCTTGGCCAAAAAACCGAGCTTCACGGGCAGCGCGGCCAGGATGAAAAACGAATCCAGGTAGCCTTCGTGGTTCGCGATCAGGATGTACGGACCGCGCTTTGGCAGATGTTCCCTGCCTTCGAGGGTCAGTTCGAAGAAAAGCTCGAACACGGCTCGCGCTACAGCGCGCACCGCCCAGTACGTGACTTCCCGCCACCAGTGGTCGCGCGGGTGCCTGAGCCCCAAAGTATCAGGCGGTACAAGAGGTTCGGCGACCTTGACCAGCTTCTCCTGGTCGCGAAAGCGGAGAAAGGGCTGGTACTCGATCACTTCCCGGTCCCGAAGCGCCCAGTAGCGCCGCAAGATCTCTCTGCTCACCAGCTCCCACCACAGGGGGGACTGGTGCGGGAATTCGATGTGGAAAACGCCCTCGTTTCTCACCTTTACGACGAACTCGCGGGCGTCGGTCGTCACGCACCGAACCTCTTCCAGCGGCCACCAGCGAAATGCTTTGCCCTGGACCAGCACGAACCGGCGATCGGTGAACACGACTCGCGCGGTTCCCGCTGTCTGGAGCTCTTCAACCCGCGCGCGGTGGTTCAGGAAGCCTTTGAAGGTCCTTGCTCTGTTTGCCTGACGCAGGGTGCCGACTTCGCTGACGGCCAGGGCCTGCTCGCCTGGTTCCAGGGGAACTTCTTCGCACGGCGTTGGCAGAGGCACGGCGGCCTTCGCGATTTGATCGAACCAGGCGTACGCCGGGCGCACCGTGTTGCCCACCCGCACGGCGCGGCCCATGCGTTCGAAATCGACGCCGCATTTCTCGCACAGCGTTTTGCGCTTGCGGGTGACCACGCAGTCGCGGCACCCGCACCGCGGACAGGCGAAGAAGAAGTCACTGATCATCGCGCGACGTGTCCGCCATCGAGTAAAGTGCAATTGCCAGCAAAATCAACACCGCTCCCACGGATTCGCCAGTGGAGAAGCGGTCGCCGAGCAACAGAAATCCGAAGAAGGCGCCGAAAATGGGCTCCGCCAGAAGCACAACCGCCGAGGCCGTCGGCGTCAGTTCCATCAACCCTCGGGCCCACAGAAGCTGGGGCAGCGCTGTGCAGAAGGCCGCTGTGTAAACCACGATGGCGAGACCCGAAAGATCCAGAGCGGCTTCGCCGGGCGCGATCAGGCCAGCTGCCGGTAGCGACACCACGCCGGTGAACAGCAGCACGGTGGCGGTCAGGGGCAAGACGCGAACCCCTTCGCGGTGCAGTACGATTTTGCTGACAATGAAGTAGCCGGCCCAGAGCCAGCCGGCCAGAATCACCAGCCCGTCGCCCAGCAGGGTGCCACCCCTGAGCCGCTCCAGGTGCCCTCCGGTTACCAGGAACGTGACGCCCACTGCCCCGAGCAACAGGGAGCTGATCTTGAGCCAGGTGAAGCGTTCCCTCAGGAAGATCCACGAAAGGAGGGCCACTGCCACGAAGCCGAAATTCACGTAGAAAGCCGCTTTGCTCGCTGTGGTGATGCGCATCCCGTAGTTCTGCGCCAGAAAGGCAGCGGTGTTGAGCACAGCCAGAGTCCACACCAGCGGGCTGCGAAAGTAAAAACTCAACTGGGATTTGCGCACGATGGCCGTAAGTACGAGACCCGCGAGAAAAGTGCGCCAGAAAGTGAACCACACCGGGTCGATGGTGCGCAGGCCCACCTTGACAGCCACAAACGACGAGCCCCACAGGAAGCTGCTCAGGAAGGTGAACGTGATCGCTCGGTACGGTCGCTCGTTCATGTGGGCGAAGATTTGCCGGGTTGTTCTCAAACATGTGTGAATTGTGGCTGATCAACGGAACAGTACAGCTCAAAAATCGGCCAGGCTTTCCAGATCCAGGGTCATGCCGTCCGAGGCGGCGCCCACGCGCACCCCGGTCGCCTGCGACAATTCTTCCGCGACGACCCAGGGTTTGGCACGAACCATCGTCATGCCGAAATGGGTGAGCACAGCCACGCGCGGCTGAATCTCCGAAATCAGGCGCTCAGCGTCCTCGACGTTGAGGTGCATGATGTTGGGCTGCGGTTTGCGGCGGTCGTAACGCACCACATTCAGAATCAGCACGTCCACGCCAGCGTACGCGTCGATGAGGCCGTCGAAGTAGCGGGTGTCGACGACGAACGCCACCGAGGGTAATCCCGGCGGCTCGAAAATGAGACCGTACGTTTCGGCGGTGTGCTCGTGGCGCACTGGCGTACGCACGGGAACGTCACCAAGCATGTAGCTGCCGCCTTCTTTCAGTACGTGGATTTCGTCCAGGAAGGGGCGCACGTACTGCAGGACCACCGGGTCTTCGTCCAGCGCATCCGCCGGGGCAAACAAGTGACCGCGCTTCTTGAACCCGCCATCCGTCATGGCTTCGATCATCACGTTCACGTCGTTGCTGTGGTCGAGATGTCGGTGTGTCAGAAAAATCGCGTCCAGCTTGGACGGGTCAAGGCGCGGACGACTGGCGGCGCAGCGAACGAGGGTGCCAGGCCCTGGGTCGAGAAGCGCCTGCACGTCCCCGAAACGCAACCAGGTTCCCGCCGAGGAGCGCAGCTGCTTCATGACCACAAAGCGCGCCCCTGCTGTGCCCAGAAATTTGATCCAGTAGCTGGATTCGCTCATGCCACGTCCTCCTTTTCAGCCCCCGAAGCGTACGCGTGCAACAGGGTGCGGGTTCAGGACATTTGCCTCGAATATACTGCAATTCCAACAAAATGCAAAGCGGGAAGGCGGTTCTTGCTGTTCGGTACGGCGTCCTCCTGCCGGAGCTGCTAGTACCTCTTGAACACCACCGCTGTCGATGCTCCCAAGAGCATGGCGCCGAAGCGAGTTCCGCTGGGATTGCGCCCGGCTGCTGAGCTCGCACTTGAGGCGGTTGTGTCTCCGGAAAATGCGTAGCAGACCCCCAGGCT
>JAADFT010000104.1 GCA_013152765.1 Calditrichota bacterium
GCGGCCCGAACACGTTGAAGTAACGAAGCGCCACCGCCTGCACACCGTAAGTGCGACCAAACAGCAGAACCAGGTCCTCCTGGTCCTTCTTTGTAAGCGAGTACACGGAATTCACCTGGCGCTCGGTGTGCTCATCGGTTGGCACCGGCTCGGTGGGCGTCTGGCAGTAGGGGCAGCGCACTTCCCAGTGCCCAGCCGCCATCTGGGACTCCGGCCGCAGCGAGGGTTTCACAACGCCGCACTCCGGGCAGCGCGCTTTGCCCTCACCGTAGCTGCTCATCGAAGCCGCGACGACGATTTTCTCCACGCTGTTCGGCTCATTAGCCAGCACGTCCAGCAAATTGGCCGTACCGCGGGTGTTTACGTCCACGTAGCGGCGAATCTGGTACTGGCTCTGTCCCACACCCACCGCGGCAGCTTCGTGGAAAACAACCTCCACACCCTGCAGAGCGCGTCGCACGGTGTCCGTGTCCCGAATGTCGCCAAAAATGAACTCGGCCTCGGGATTGAGGTACGCAGGCTTTTCCCCGCCGGGGTGCACCTGTGGGTCGAGATTGTCCAGAATGCGAACGCGGTGACCGAGCTCAACCAGCCGGTCCACCAGGTGAGAACCGATGAATCCAGCGCCCCCGGTTACAAGTACCGTTCGGCTTCCCATTCCACCCTTCTCCAGTCGTTCCTCTGCTTCCCATGAGTCAAACCGCTGTCGCGACGCCCTCAGCGTCGCAGCCTCCCGAAGATCCCGCCGCGTCCAAAACGACGCTTCATCCGCGGCAGCCCCGACTTGATTTACGCCACTCCAACCGGTTCTTGCTGTGACGCAACGGGCACTTCCTGCACCTGCGGTGCGGCCTCGAACAAGTGCCGATTTTCCGCGACCCAGGCGACCAACCGTTTCACCCCTTCCTCCGGCGCGATTTTCGGCTCCCAGCGCAACGCCAAACGTGCCTGCGAGATGTCGGAGATGTACACCTTCTGGTCCGACGGGCGCCATTCGTCGAAACGCAGGGTCATGCGGTGCCCCGTCAGCTCTTCCAGCATCCGGACGAGCTCCAGCAGACTGAGCGTGTTGTCGGGTCCGCCGCCCATGTTCACGACCAGATGCTGCCAGTCCGACTGCACGAAGGCGTCGAAGGCCCGTACCAGGTCGCTGACAAAGAGCAAGTCGCGCACCTGCTTGCCGTCGCCGTAGATGGTGACCGGCTGCCCCGTGAGAGCCGCAATCGCGAACCAGGCCACCCAGCCCTGGTCCTCAACGCCAAACTGTCGCGTTCCGTAGATGCAGCTCATCCGGAACACGCCCACGCGCAGACCGTACTGGTTTGCGTACTCCTGAGCGTAAATGTCCGCCGTGAGTTTGCTCGCTCCGTACGGTGTGTGTTCGCAGTTGTCCACCCCGAACGTTTCGCTAATTCCCCGCCGGTAGAGTCCGTCGAATTCGTAGCGGGTCTCTTTTTCCCGCACCGGGATCAGGTTCACATTCTCGCCGTAGACCTTGTTGGTGGAGCAAAAAACCACCGTTGGCCGGTGGCGGCTCTTCCTCGCCGCCTCGAGTACGTTGAACGTCCCGATGACGTTGTTCTCGAAATCCATCCGCGGATCGACCAGGGAAGTGGTTACCGCGGTTTGAGCCGCGCAGTGGGCGATCACGTCCACGTCAGCAGCCAACGAGTCCATCAGGTCGGCGTCGCGCACATCGCCGCGCACAAGCTGCACGTTGTCGAACTGCTCCAGGTAAGACCAGTTGGAGAGATCAGGCCGAAGTTTCCCCGCAAAGATGCGCGGCCGGGACAGGTTGTCCACCACACGCACCTGCCAGCCCTGGCGGGCGTAGTACTCAGCCACGTGCGAACCGATGAACCCCGCGCCACCCGTCACAAGCAATCGAGCCATTTGTCTTCCCCTTTTCTGCGCTGCCCAAATCGTTCCCGGTTTCTTTTCCACCCTGTTGTTTTCCGCGTCCGTGTGCGGCAGCTACCCGGTGTCTTCTTCGGAGGCACCCCGGTTGTTACCCCGGTGAAGCTGCGCCGAAATCTGGTCGAGACCCGTTGGCTCGGCCCCGGCCGCCTGTCGGTTCTCCTCCACGATGCGCTCGTAGACTTCTCCGCGGTGCACGCTCACGTCG
Source organism: Calditrichota bacterium (assembly GCA_013152765.1). Classification (GTDB taxonomy): domain Bacteria; phylum Zhuqueibacterota; class Zhuqueibacteria; order Oleimicrobiales; family Geothermoviventaceae; genus Geothermovivens. The sequence continues at coordinate 2,126 of JAADFT010000104.1, forward strand.
CGCGGCGCCTCCACACCCAGGCGAACCTGCTTGCCGTGCACGTCGATGACTGTGACGCGGATGTTCTCCCCGATGACAATGCTCTCGCCCAACTTCCGTGTCAGGACAAGCACTGGGAACTCCTTTCCCGTCCGTCGACGATTGTTCGCTCAGGACTGTTGTTTCTTCAGGATCGGGAACTTCGTCGGATACTGGCTACTCAACAGCACTACCTGTTTTCCGATCTTCTTCTTGACGTTGATGAACAGCGGACCGCTCAGGTTGATCGTGGCGTCCTCTGGCTTCCTGCCGAGGGTCACGATGCTGAGCAGCCGCAGATCATCCAGAGATTCCACCTGCAAGTGTTCCAGCTCGCGCCGACTAACCTTCGGGGCGTAATCCGGACAGATGAGCAGTGGATCCACGACCACGAACGCCACGTCCGGATCCTCGATGGAGACCATCCACTGGAACGGCGGGTGATCCTGAGCCACAAAAAGAGCCCACTGGTGCAGGTGCTCGAAACCGAGGAGCCCAAATGGGAAGGTGATCACGTCCTCCTCGCGGTACTGCAACATGCCCCACCGCTTGGTCTCGAGCTGCTTCCAGGTACTGTCCTGTCGCACTTTCGTGGCTGTGTCGTTCATGGTCGTCATCCCAGGTAGTCCAGAAGACTTGGCTGCATCAGTCTCGCCCCGACGGAAAGAGCGGCCTTGTAGGCGATTTCCTGGCTCTGGAGGTCCACCGTCAGTTCGGCAATGTCCACATCCTCCAGTTGAGCCAGTTGCTGCGTCAGGTTTAGCTTTTCGTCCTGCAGTTCAAGCGACTTCCGCTCAAGCCGGTTGATTTTCGCGCCTACCGCTGTCCGGGCGTTCAAAGAGCGCTCGAGCGCCCGATCCAATTCATCGACCGTTTCGCGAATATCTTCAGGCTGGTTGTTTCTTAGCGCATCCCGCAGCTTGATCAGCGACTGGATTGGGCCGTCGTCGCCGCCAAAAACCTGCTGCGCCGTGACGTCCAGCTCCACGTACTCGCCTTCGCCAATCTCGCGCCGCACACCCCGGCTGTTCGACTGGAACGAGAACTCCGTGATCCTGCCGTTGTCGTCCCGAGTGACCACCACTGGCGCTTTGCTGGTCTCTGTGCCACCGAAGATGTACTTGTCGCTGAACTTGCTGTTAGCCGTGCTTACCAGATCTTCCAGAAGCTGGTCGACTTCCTCGGCCAGAGCGTCACGGTCTTCGTCAGTCAGGGTGTCGTTCGCGCCCTGCACCGCCAGTTCCTTGGCTCGCGTCAGAATCGTCTGGGCGTGGTCGAGAGCGCTTTCGGTCTGGTTGAGCCACTGGGTAGCATCCTCAACAGCCCGGCTGAAGTAGTCGATGGCTACGAGTTTCGAGCGGATTTCGATCGCTCGCCCTGCACCAGCCGGGTCGTCGGACGGCTTGTTGATCCTCCTCCCCGTGGCCATTTTGATCTGGTCCTCGGTCAGCCGCTCAAGGGGCTTGTTGATGCTCCGGATGATGGTGCTGTAAATTTGCTGATGGCTGATTCTCACACCTGCCTCCTCATCGTTCGGCCAAAGAGCGTCGGCCGACCGCTGGCTTTGCTGCTTTCACTGAAAAAACCCGGAGTTGCTGGTAGCACACCGTTACCGCACCAGCGAAAGCACAACCTTGGTCATCTCGTCCACGACGTTGATTACCTGCGCCGAAGCAGCGTACGCATGCTGGAATTTGATCAGCTCGGCCATTTCCTCATCCAGCGAAACCCCCTGAACCGACTGTTTCTGCTGTTCCAGGGTGTTTGTCACCACCTCCTGATTCGCCAGGGCATCCGAGGCGTCGGAAGCGTCGATGCCCACCTGACTCACCAGGGCTGCGTAGTACGACGTGATGGTCTGCTGCCCGTCGCTCATCACCAGATCCGAGCGCAGCTTCGCGATGGCCAGGGCCACGCTGTTGTCCCCGGCTGTCCCGTCCGACGAAGTGGCGATGGCGCGCACGTCTGCCTCCACAGCCGAACTGAGCGAGATCGAGCCCGCCGTGGTGCCCGACGCGGCGAAGAAGTCGCCAGCCTCGTCGCCGTCCATTGTGTAGCCGAGCCGGTGCCGCAGGTTTACCTCTTTCACGATCGCTCCGGCCACGTCGTCCAGCTTCTGCAGGTACGAGGGCAGGACTTCGTCGCGCATTTCGAGCAAACCGGCGAGCTTGCCCTGGGATGGAGAAAGCTCCCTGCCTGAAGGATCGTACAGCACCGTCACCGCAAGGTCGCCTTTTTGCTCTTTCTTGCCGGTAATCTGTCCTGCCTTGGTGCCCTGAATGAGCACACTGGTGCCGACCAGCACGCGGACGGTGCCGTTCTTCTCCTCGATCACCCGGGTGTCCAGGTACTGGCTGAGCTGGTCGATGAAACGGTCGCGCTCGTCGCGCAGCTCGTTGGCCGGACCGCCCTGAGCTTCGAGGCTCTGAATCTGCCCGTTCAGCTCAGCGATGTTCTTGAGCAGCGTGTTCACCTCGCTGAGCGTGCTGCCGACCTCCTCGTCGATGGCCAGGATCTGGTTCCGGAGGTAATTCGAAGCCCGGTGGAAGGCACCGATCATCGTCTTCGCTTTTTCGCGCACCACCACGCGCGCCGTCTCGTTTTCGGGATCGTTGGCAAGCTCACTCCACGCGTTCCAAAACGCGTCCATCGTGGCCTGCAGGCCGGTGTCGCCTGGCTCGTTGAAAATCGTCTCCACCTGGGCAAGCGTTTTGGACATGGCCTGCCAGCGCGACTGTTTCGCAGTGCTCTGTCTGTACTGCTGGTCCAGGAAAGCGTCGCGGTGCCTCTTCACGCGGGCCAAATCCACCCCGGTGCCAATGGGCCCCCAGAGGGAACGCACCGTTGGCGCCGGCACGAGGAGCGCTGTCTGCCTCGAGTAGCCAGGGGTGTTGACGTTGGCAACGTTGTTGCCGATCACGTTCGACACCGCCTGTTGAACCATCAGCGCCTGTTTGCTCAACTCGAGGATGCCACTCAGCGTGGACATCGAACCTCCTTTACAGATCCGTTTCCTGCTGAATCATCCGCACGTGCCGCCCTTCCACCTCACCAGTGCAGGTCACGCCACAGCCTCCCACAGCGTCGGATCCGTCGCGCGGCGTGTCGCCTCAAATGACCGGTACACCGGGTCTTCCTTCCCGGCTCGCACCATCACGTCGAACTGCGACATCCGGATTTCGCCCAGAAGCTCCAGCAAACGGCGGTTCCGGGCGTTGAGTTGCGCCGACTCCTCGGCCAGGGTGCGAACCTTCGACGCGAGGCGCTTCAGTTCCGGCTGAAATTCCTCCGGAGCAACTGCCGCCAAAGCCGAAATGGTCACATCTTCCGGCAGCTCGTGTGCCCGAGCCACGCGGGCGCGCTCTTCGATCAACTCCGTCTGAACCTGATCCAGCTCCTGCAGCAGATGGATCTGCTCCAGAACAACCGTCTGGTAAGCCGCCACGTTGGCGAGCACCACGGCCTCACGCTGGTGCAGCAGCAACCTGAGCAGTTTTTCGAAGAGCTGCACCTCTCGCCGGAGCAATCCTGTCAATCGAAGCCAGGCCAATTCCGGTGGCAAATTCGGTTGTGGCGTTTTGCGCGTCGTTTTCATGGCCTAAGCGCCTCTCGTCATCCTGGGTCCGCGTTGCATCTGATCCTCAGATCTCCCTCGTTGAGGTACTTGCCGCAGCAAGCCCCTTTCTTGCCCGGTACAACTGACTCACCTTGCGAACGTACTCGCGGGTTTCCCGGTAGGGCGGCACACCGCCGTGCTTTTCGACGGCCGAAGGCCCTGCGTTGTAAGCAGCCAGGGCGAGCCTCAGGTCGCCGCGGAAACGCTGGAGCATCCTGCTCAGGTAGCGCGCCCCGCCGAGCACGTTCTCAAACGGGTCGAGCGGGTTGAGTACCCCGACCTCCCGCGCCGTTTCCGGCATCAACTGCATCAGCCCCAAAGCACCCTTCGGCGAGACGGCTGTTGCGTCGCCACCCGACTCAACCTGAATCACAGCAAAAAGCAGGTCGGGATCGAGCTCCGTCTGTCGGGCTGCCTCAATCACAATATCGTCCAGATTTTCAAATGGCTTAGGCGTACCGGAACCGGGTTCTGACGTTGAAGGCTGAGGGAAGGCCCGTCTGGAGGGGGCAAGGTCCTTCAGGAGGTCCAGCGCCCTCACACGCTTTTCACCGGCAGGCTGCTCCTGGTCAGCGAGAGTGCGCGAAAGCTGTTTGTACAGAACCTGCGCCAGCCCGATCTCCTCTCGCTCCGCCAGCTTCTCGCCAAGGGTCTGGTCGAAGAGCGTTTCGAAAATGTCTTTCCCGAAGCCGTTGCCGAGAAGCCCGGACGTTGGCACACTTTCTCGCATGACTTTGAGCATGTAGGACAGGAAAAGACCCTCGAACTTTTCACACGCCTTTTTGAGCCGTGTCCGCTCGTCAACGGAGCTGCTTGCCAGCGTCGGGTCAAGTCCCAGTTGCGAAACGCTCGCCATGTTGCCTGCCTCTCAGTGGCTTACAAGATCACCAGCTCGGCGCGTAGCGCTCCGGCTTCCTTCAGCGCCTGGAAAATGGCGATGAGGTCGCGCGGCGTCACGCCGAGGGCGTTCAGAGCTTTCACTACGTCGTCCACGGTGGCCGTCTGCGGGATGACGGACAGCGAAGCGCCCGGCGACTCCTGTACGGAAGTCTGCGTTTCCGGCACGACCACCGTTTGCCCCTGCGAAAATGCGTTCGGCTGAGAAATGATCGGGGTCGTGCTGATGTGGACCGTCAGGTTGCCGTGAGCCACGGCCACATTCGAAATCCGCACGTTCCGACCGATCACCACCGTCCCGGTGCGTTCGTTCACCACAACCCTCGCCACCTCGTCGGGCTCGGCCTCCACGGCCTCGAGCTCGCTGAGGAAGGCCACGAGCTTGCCGGGCTGTTTGTACTCCTCGGGCACCGAAACCGTCACCTCGCCAGCGTCGACCGGTTTGGCCACCTCAGCACCGAACTTGTTGTTCACAGCCTCAGCCAACCGGCTGGCAGTGGTGAAATCCGGCTGATTCAGTGCCAGTTTGATTTCGCCGTCCTGCGGCAGACTTCCCGGCGCCTGCTTCTCCACTGTGGCCCCGTTCGGCACGCGACCGACTAAGGCGTAGTTCTTCCGCACCTTTTCGCCGCCAATTGTGTTGATGTTGAAACCACCGATGGAAATGGGCCCCTGCGCCTTGGCGTAAACCTCGCCGGACGCGTCGACAAGCGGCGTCAACAGCAGGGTTCCGCCTTCCAGGCTCTCTGCGTCGCCCATCGAGGAAACGACCACGTCGATTCGCGCACCGGGCTTCACGAACGGCGGGAGGTCAGCTGTCACCATCACAGCCGCCACGTTGTCGATCCGCAGGTCCTCGCGGTTGACCGTGATCCCAAAGCGCTTCAGCATGTTGGCAACGGACTGCAACGTGGCCATCGACCGGCGGCTGTCTCCGGTGCCGTCCAGCCCCACCACCAGTCCGTAGCCCACCAGTTTGGTGGCCCCGATTCCCTCGATGTGGGCGAGTTCCTTCAGGCGAACGCCACCCTGGGCCAGAGCACTCGCAGCCACAGCCCAGACCAGCGCTTGTAAGAGAAGGGTTTGCAACAGAGGTCGCTTCATCTCAGAAAACCCAGTTCAGGATTCGCGTGACGATGCTCGGTTTCGAGCCATTCGTAATCGTGCCTTTGCCGCGGTAGGTGATCTTGGCGTCGGCGATGCTGTAGGAGTACACGATGTTGTCCGTGGTGATGTCCTCCGGACGCACGACGCCGGAAATCTCGATGAGCTGCTTCTCGCTGTTGACCTGGACTTCGCGCGTACCACGAATCACCAGGTTGCCGTTCGGCTGCACCTGCACAATTCGCGCGCTCATTTTGGCCTTCAACACACCCTTGCTGGAGGTGCCGCCTTTGCCGTCGAACGTGGTGCTCTTGCCCACCTTCGCCCCGAAAAGCGGGATGAAATTCAGAGCCCCGGTGCCGCCGTCGGACTGAAGCGAAATCGTGGTCTCTTTCTTGGTGCCGTTTTTGGTCTCGTTGCTGCCCGTGGAAACCTCCA
>JAADFT010000105.1 GCA_013152765.1 Calditrichota bacterium
CCGCTTACGGCGACGTGGACGACGCCATCAAGGCCTGCCAGCTCGGGGCAGACGACTACCTCACCAAACCGTTCAGCAAGGAGCAACTACGCTTCGCGCTTGCCAAAGCGGAACGGTTGCGGAAGCTGGAGCGGGAAAACGTTGAACTGCGCACCGAGCTCTCTCAACGCTTCCAATTCGAGAACGTGGTGGCGCGCAGTTCGGCCATGGAGTCAGTGCTGAAAATGGCTCAGAAGGTCGCGCAAAGTGACGTGACTGTGCTGATCGAAGGCGAAAGCGGCACCGGAAAAGAGGTCCTGGCGCGCGCCATTCACCAGGCGAGTCCGCGCAGCAAGGGGCCCTTCGTGGCCGTCAACTGCCCTTCCATTCCTGAGAACCTTCTGGAAAGCGAGCTGTTCGGCCACGTGCGAGGGGCATTCACGGGAGCACTTCGCGACAAACCCGGCAAGTTCGAGCTCGCCAAAGGGGGCACGGTTTTCCTGGACGAAATCGGCGATCTGAAGCTCGATTTGCAAGCCAAACTGCTGCGGGTCCTCCAGGAACGCGAGATCGAACGAATCGGCGACACAAAACCTCGTCCCATCGACGTCCGCATCATCGCCGCGACCCACAGAGATTTGCGGCAGCTCGTCCAGGAAGGCCGCTTTCGGGAAGACCTGTACTACAGATTGAGCGTCGTACCGCTGGTCATCCCGCCCCTGCGCGAGCGGAAGGAGGACATTCCCTACCTCGTGGACCACTTTCTCGCCAAGTACGGGGGGAAGCAATTCCGCGTGACCAAACAGGCCATGCGCGTGCTTCTGGACTACGACTGGCCCGGCAACGTGCGCGAGCTCGAAAACGCCGTACACCGAGCCATCGTGCTCACCAGCGGCAATGTAATCGACGTCGACGCCTTGCCCCCACACCTGTTGAGCGGCCCTTCAGCAGTCGAGGAAAAGCCCGTCTCGTTGGAAGCCATCGAGAGAGCTGCCATCCTGGCAGCCCTTGAGAAACACAACTGGAACAAGACGCGTGCCGCAGAGGAGCTTCGCGTCCCACGCCACGTTCTGCTGTACCGAATGAAAAAGTACGACATTCCCACCAATCCCCCGCGCGTGTAAACGGCGCAAGCAAGTTTCTACCAGCAAGAAGACGAAAAATCAGTTCCTCAACCCGCGCCACAACACTTGATCCGAGGGGGTCCACCTTTTGCCCGTCCGGGCCAGCGGGTGTCGTAAGACCCGCTGGCTCTCGTGTAGCACCTCGGCCCGGGCGACACCGAGAAAAGACGAAGGTCACCGACGTACCCAGCGTCCCTCAACCCAGACCCAGCCTCCGCGCACTCTTTTCCAGTGTCCTGGAACCCAGCGGTATCCGGGCTTTGCTTTCACCCAGCGACCGGAGACCCAAACGTAGGCATGTCGCCTCCGGTCCCACCGCCAGTGCCCCGGCACCCAGACGGCGCCCGGCTTCGTCTTTACCACAACCACCGCGTGTCGCGGTGGAGGCGGTGGAGTTTTTCGAACAACCAGCACTCCTCCTCCCGACGCGCAGGCCGAAATCAGAAGACTCAGCAACCCTACCAAAAGAACAAGCCTAACTTTCCTGCCCAGCATGGCGTTCTCCTTTCTGCTCCGACTAATTCTGTAACCTACCAGGTTAGCGCAAAATGAAGCTGAGACCAGCCGTCAGGGTTGTGCGAGGTGCGTCGTCAAACGTCCAGCGCACTCGCACGTACGGCAGAATCGGTCGCTTTGCCCGCGGCTGCAGCCCGATCAAGGCCGAAGGGCAGGTGCGCCAGCTCTCGGCCGCACTCCAGCGTTCACCTTTCACAAATGCCACACCTCCACCAAAGGTAAGAATGCCCCTCGGTCGCAGGCGAAAGATCAGGTCGAGATTCACCTGCCAGGCGTTGTCCGTGCCACTCGGGAAGTAAGCCCCAGCCGGAACAAGGGACACGTAGTGGCCCACCGGCAGGTCGAGCAAACCGGCTACACCGAAATCCCCCCGCCGGGTGTCGTAGGCTGCTGCCACGCCCAGCCGCGGTGCCGGTTGCGCGAGCCGGGCAGCCGGTCGTGCGTGCCTGCGCCCCCGTGGCCAGCGGCGTTGAGCTACCGCATCCGCCGACACCAGCGACAAAATCGCAAGCATGACGACGGTCACTGTCGTGAGTCGCGTACGCATGTTTTTTCCTCCCTTCGTTGCGCTTCAAGATCTTCCTTCGAAATGAGAGGAATGCAACGGCTGTGCCAACCGTGGCCCAGCGTCCCTTTCGCCTTGAAACCGGACCGGAAGGCTCCATCGTCCGTACGTGCTGGTTCAGAGACGTACCAGCAGGTACAGCGAAGAGGGAAACGAGGCAACAACCAGTGCAGACAGTGAGGAAGGCGGAAAGACCAGCCCTCGGATTCAGGTGGTGGGGAAGTTCCTTTGCGAGGTTTTGCAAAGGCTAAGAGGAACAACAAGGCAGGCACAGCGTTCGCCGTGAGCAGCCGCCGGGTTTTGACGTTGTACCGGCATGCGCTGGCTGACACAGTTCTGAGGACGCAGCAAGTGGGAGTTTCGACCAGCCGAGGCAGGTACAGGTTGAATCCACGAAAATTGGACGAGGAGTCTTCTGCGCGGGAGGTGTCCGTTGGCGCAGACCACTTCTACCGGGCCACGGAAAATCGGCAGCGGAGTTGCCTCCCGCGGGGCGGACACTGTAAGGACAGGGCTCTCTCAGACCAGCCAAAATTCGGCAGCGGAAGCTGCTTCTCCTCCAAACCACCGCGGGAATTCGCCCCCGTGCAGAAAAACTGCGTCGACCGTCCGCATCTGTTTGAGCAGGCTCGACGCGCTGAACGTCACGCTGCGGAGTTCGCTGCCTCCTCGCAGCACTGCAATGCCGTGAGGAGCTTACCCGCGATCAGGGCGTGCCCCGCCACGGTGGGGTGTACACGATCTTCACTCCAGAATTCCGGCGCTCTGGTGGCCATGGCCCGGTCGAACTCAATCTGCAAGGGCACGAACACGGCTCCTGTCTCGCCGGCCAGTTTGGCCACCGCAGTGCTGTACGGCTTCAGACCCTGCCGATCCTGCCCGCGAATGTCCCGATCGACGAGAAATGGCTCCATGAGAATGAGACCAGCGCCGGTTTCTTCCGCCTGTTCAAGCAAGCGTCGGTAGGCGTCTTCGTACTCCGCCGCCGACACCCCTTCCTTTTCGCTTTCAGGCCGCGTACGCCAGTAATCGTTGATTCCGATCAACATCACCAGCCAGTCCGGCTTGTGTGCGAGCACCTCTGACCAGCGTTTCTCCAGGTCCAGAACGGTGTCGCCAGAAACGCCTTCGTTAACGACGCGAATCCTGAGTTGCGGTCGCAGGGTGAGGAGCAAACTGTGGAGAATGGCCACGTAGCCCGAACCGAGTTCTCCGAATTCGCCCGTCGTTCTACCCGCGTCCGTGATGCTGTCTCCTGCGAAAACGATCGTCTCACCGCTTCGAAACAACAACGCTTTACCTCCTGAATTCCGGTTCCGTTCGATTCCAACAACCTTCCATCTCGCCCCAGCTCAAATGCGAATGAAGATCTTGCGCCTGTAAAGAACCCACACGAACAGGTAAGAAATGGCGACGTACACGAGAGCGTGCAACAGAGACCCAAGCCACGGCCCAGCAAGCGGGTTGAACACGTTCTCCCACAGCCAGGCTTTCAGCGACGGCGAGCCGTCGCCGCCCACATGGGTGTAGATCATGATGCGAGCAAAAATCCCGATGAACACGTACACAGCAATGGCGTTCATCCCCCAGACCACAAACGGTTTCGCCCAGCGCTGGTAGCCTTTCACGTCCATCAGCCAGTAGAACACGCCCAAGAAATTCAAAGCCATTCCAGCCATGAAGACCGCGTAAGAGCTTGTCCAGAGGTTCTTGTTGATCGGGAATGCGTAGTTCCAGATAGCGCCGAGCACGAGTGCAAAATCGCCGACCACAAATAGCCAGGCCGCAATTTCGCGCCGGTCGCGCCCTGAGCGGAGCCAGTGGCCCGTAAGTGCGCCGAACAGGGTCGTCGCAATTGCCGGGACGGTGCTGAGAATACCCTCCGGATCCCACGTTTTCGACACCGCCCAGAGATGCCCGGCTAACAGGTGCCTGTCAATGTACGCCGCAAGATTGCCGTCCGGCGTGAGCACACCGGCACCGAAACCCGGGACGGGGATCAGCTTCATGGCTGCCCAGTAGGCCAGCAGGAGCACACCGGCCACTACAGCCTGCCCGCGAATGCCCAAATGCAGCATGATCACCGCGGCGAAGAAATAACACACAGCAATCCGCTGCAACACGCCCGGAATGCGCACGTGAGCAAAATCGAAATGGGGGAAGAGGTTCAGGAAAAGCCCCAACGCAAAGATGATGACCGTACGGCGAATAACCTTCGCGTAGATGCTGCGCCGTGTTGCTCCTCTTTCCAGCCGCCGGGTGATTGAAAAAACCATGGCCACGCCGACGATGAACAGAAAGAACGGGAAAATCAGGTCTGTGAAGGTCCAGCCATTCCACTTGGCGTGTTCCAGCGGCGGCAGTACGTAGCTCCAGTTGCCCGGGTTGTTCACGAGAAACATGGCCGCGATCGTGAAACCGCGGAACGCGTCCAGGGACGTCAGACGCCCGGGCAAAGGAACCTGCAAATTGTCCGACATGAAACTCCTCCTGGCTACCGCAGTTTGCCGTACAAACAGAATCCCATCGCGAGACTCGATTTTTGGAGAGACGTTACGAACTTTCGCTGCGAAAAGCAAGAGGCGCGGCCAGCCCCCGCAGCAAGCGGGTCACGGAGCCACGGTCCCATCCCGCTCGCAACACGCCGCCTGCCAAACCGCCGCCGCAACTTTCTTCCTGGGCAATTCGGCAACTTCTGCCTCTCCGGTAGGCCCCGTCACCTCCCCAGCTGGCGCGCAACACAGTTCAGCTGCGCGGTTCGTCCTTCGCGGCAAGATCAACGGCAACCAGCGCGTCCAGGGGAAATACCGCGCAAGTTCCACAATTACCTTGCTTTTTAGCCGTCTGGAGCCTAAATTCACGGGTTCGCGTTTAATAAACTGGACGTGGGTTACGCAACCAGCTACGACGGAAGTGAGGATACGCTTATGGCAGTGATGAACAAAATGCGCGAGCACATGGCGGTGATTCTGTTCATCGTGCTCGTCCTGTTTCTCGCCAGCATGACCATCGGTGGTCTCGTCGGCGGCGCTAACATTGTCGACATCATCTTCGGCCGCAACCCGAACGCCGTCGCCGAGGTCAACGGGAAGTCCATCCCCTTCGAGCAGTTCTACAAAAACTACCAGCAAGAGATCATCAACTACCGCGAGCGCACCGGCCGCGAGCCCGAGGGCTTCCAGCTCCAGAACATCGAGGATCAGGTTTTCAACAGTATGATCCAGAACGAGCTGGTCAACCAGGAGCTCAAGAAGAAAGGCATTCGTGCCTCCGACGGTGAGATTCTTTTCGAGATCCTGAACAATCCCCCCCAGATTCTGCGTCAGCAGAAGGTTTTCCAGGACTCGGCCGGCAACTTCGACATGAACAAGTACCGGGAGGCCCTGAACAACCCGAACGCGGACTGGCGCCCGGTTGAGGACTACCTGCGTGCGGTTTTGCCCTACCAGAAACTCCAGCGGGAGATCCTGGCATCCGTGCGGGTGACTGAAGAGGAATTGCGGCTCGAGTTCATGCGCCGCAACCTGAAAGCCAAAGTCCGCTACGTGCTCTTCGACCCGCGGGATTACATGGACAAGGTCGGCAAAATTAGCGAAGACGAGATGCGGCGCTACTACGAAGAACACAAAGAGGAATTTCGCGAGCCCGAGAAGCGGAAAATCAAATTCGTGTTCTTCCCCAAAACTCCTTCTGCCAAAGACACGGCTGACACTTACGATTTTGCCAATCAGCTTCTGAAGCGCGCAAAGTCCGGCGAAGATTTTGCCGAGCTGGCCAAAACGTACTCGGACGACGAGGGCACCGCGGAGAAAGGTGGCGATCTCGGTTTCTTCGCCAAGGGCGCGATGGTGAAGCCATTTGAGGAAGCGGCTTTCAAAGCCAAGCCGGGCGAAGTTGTCGGCCCCGTGAAAACCCGCTACGGACTCCACATCATCAAGGTCGAAGCGAAGAAGCGAGAAAAGGGTAAAGAGCTCGTCCACGCTCGACACATTTTGCTCAAGTTCAAACCTTCCGTGGAAACGGTGGACGCGGCTCGCTCCCAGGCGGAGTACATCGCCGAAACCGCCCAGAAAGTCGGACTCGAGCAAGCAGCCGCTCCAGAAAGCGTGAAAGTCGAGGAAACGCCTTTCTTCAGCGAAGGCGGCTTCATCCCGCAGATTGGGCTCAACAGGCGCATCAGCAACTTCGTGTTCCACAATCAGGTCGGTAAGGTCTCGGACGTGTACGAAACCAACCGTGGCTTCTACGTGGTGGAAGTTGCCGCCATTCAGAAAGAGCGAATCCGGCCGTTCGAAGACGTCAAGCCGCAGATCGAGAACATTCTCAAGCGTCAGAAGGCCATGGCGCTGGCGGGTGAAGCCTGCAAGCAGGCGTACGAGAAAATCAAGAAAGGTGCGTCCCTCTTCGACGTCGTCGACGACCCGTCCAAGGTGCGAGAACCCGATCCTTTCACGATGGCTGGGCCTGTACCGGGTCTGGGAATGGACCGGAAATTCATTGGTGCGGCATTTGCGTTAGAGCCTGGCGAGATTTCGCCGCCGGTGGAAGGAACAAAAGGCTGGTATCTCATCGAGCTAATCGACAAAGACAAGTTCGACGAGAAGGCCTACCAGGCCGCCAGGCCGCAGCTCTACCAGCAGTTG
>JAADFT010000106.1:0-2538 GCA_013152765.1 Calditrichota bacterium
AAAGCGCGTCCCTCCGAGTCCGCGCCGACAGACGGGGGTCAGCACCGCGCCTGGTCGAGCCCCTCGTCTCAGCGGTTGAAAACGACCAGCCGAAGCTCGGTCATCTCCTGAATGGCGTACTTCAGGCCCTCACGTCCCAGTCCGGAGTCTTTGACGCCGCCGTAGGGCATGTGGTCGATCCGGTAGGTTGGGTAATCGTTGATGATCACCCCGCCGACTTCGAGCTCATCCGCCGCCTGCAGGATGTTCTGAATGTTGCTGGTGAACACCCCGGCCTGGAGGCCAAACCTGGACTCGTTGACCAGGTTGAGGGCATCCTCAAAGGTCTCGTAGGGCTCCAGCAAAATCACCGGCCCGAAAATCTCTTCCGTGTAGACCTCGCAACTGTGGTCGACGTTCTCCAGCACCGTGGGCTCGTAGAACACTCCGTTTCTGTGCCCTCCGGTCAGCACCTTCGCGCCCTTGGCCACGGCGTTCTCAACCCACTTCTCAACACGAATCGCGTTCGCCTCGTCGATGAGCGGCCCCACCCGCGTCGCTGGGTCCAGCGGGTCACCCACCGGGATTTCTGCCACGGCCTCGAGAAAGCGCTGCCGGAAGGTGTCGTAAACAGGCCTGTGCACGAACACCCTTTGCACAGAAATGCAGACCTGCCCTGCCGAAGCCAAACCACCAAGGGCAAGCCGTTTGGCCGCGAAATCCAGATCCGGTGCGTCTTCGTGGACTACGGCCGCGGAGTTGCTGCCCAACTCCAGCATCACCCGCTTCTTGCCAGCCACCTGCTTCAGGTACCACCCCACGCTGGCACTGCCAGTGAACGTGAGCAGCTTGAACCGTTCGTCGCGGACAAGCTTTTCCGCAACTTTCACCGAAGTTGGCAAAACACTGAGCGCACCTTGTGGCAGTCCGGCTTTCTCGAAGAACTCCGCCAGTTTCAACGCTGTACAGGGGGCCTGTGGTGCCGGTTTCAGGACAACCGGGTTCCCTACAGCGAAGGCGGGTGCCACTTTGTGCGCCACCAGGTTGAGCGGAAAATTGAAGGGGGTAATCCCCAGGATGGGACCAATGGGCACACGGCGGGTGTAACCGAAGCGATTTTCCGAGCCAGGCAAGAGGTCCAGAGGCAGGACTTCGCCACCGATGCGCTTCGCCTCCTCAGCCGCCGTCGTGAACGTGTGCACGGCGCGATCCACCTCGATGCCCGTGAAGAAACGCGGCACGCCAGCTTCGCTGGACATCAGGGTGACCAGTTCCTCCTTGTTCTCGCGGATTTGCGCCGCGACATCCAGCAAGATCCGGGCGCGCTCGTAGGAGGGCAAGCGTCTCAGCTCGGGGAATGATCGAACCGCAGCCTCCACGGCTCGTTTAGCCTCCTCCTCGCCCGCCTGGCAGACGTCGCCAATCTTCTCACCACTGTACGGGTTGAGATTTGGCAGTACGGTGTCCGTCTTCACCCACTCGCCAGCGAGGAAAAGCGGGTACACAGTGCTCATTTCGCCCCTCCGATGCGTTGGTCACAAACCGTATTCCGCCGGGATGACGCGGTCGCCGTAGTCTTCCATCCCGGCTGCGATGGCCTTGTCCTCTGTGTCGCAAGTGGCAAGCGCATCCTCGATTCTGCTGAGCCAGTTGAGCTCCCGCCCCAAGAGCGTCAGCGTGCCCCGTTCCTGGCCGTCGCGCATGATGGCGCACGCTTCCAGTGCTGCTGCACGCACACGCTGAAAGTCGTCCTCCCCAGCCGCTTCGATCGCCGTCGCCACCCGGAATGCCCCTTCCGGGCAAATCAGGTGCGCCTGCACAGAATCCTGCAGGTCGCTTTCGGTTAGCCAGCTCTGCAACCTCGGCGCCTCACCCTGCCCGAGCGCCGTGTTGAACAAGCGGCAGTCGTAAACGAGGATTTCCAGGAAAGCCGTCGGAGCAGGACCCGACAAGAGCTGCACGTTCTGGACGGATTCGTTACTCCAGGCGTCGCACACCGCAGCAGCCACGTTGCCGACACTGCTCAGATGCGCACAGGCCGCCGCCTTGCCTTCCATTGAAATCGGGATACCGAGCAAAGCCTTCAAAACCGGTCCTTCGTAAGCGCAATCTTTGCTCGGCCCTACGGCTCCCGCCTCGTAAGCGCACAGGCTGCGCGCTGCTCCCATGGCGCGAACCACGCCAGCCAGAACCTGCGGAATGTACTGCTTGTCTGCCAGAACCATTGCCGTGTTGGCAAAACCGCACGCCGTGTCGCCAGCCGCCACAGTGCCGGTCTCCTCGGCGATCTCCACAATGTGCCGCCACAGGTAGCGCATGTCCCGGCAGGCTAAAACGCCCAGCGAGAACAAAATGCCGGGGATGTTGGCTTCGAGCAAGGCGGCGTCGTGCACCTCTTTGCCGCCGGTGCTCTCGATTGAGAGCAGGTGCCCACCAGCACGCGCGTTCTCGCGGAAGGCCGTCATCATTTGCGCAAAGAGCGACCCTGTGCGCATTCGCGGAGGCCTCTCCATGTCGCGGATGTCCGAGACCGTCACTCTCAGAGCCGTGCGCAGGCCT
>JAADFT010000106.1:2571-9376 GCA_013152765.1 Calditrichota bacterium
GATGGCGGTTCCCAGCTCGTTCTGAACCGTGAGCGCCGGAAGATGTTCGAACTCCAGCAGGAGCTGGGGAACGGCCAGCTCCGCAGCTCGCTCGAGCAGATTCTCTACAATCTGGGTGTACTGCTGTTTTACCTGCTCCGCTGTTTCGGCCGAAATGGTGATCGGGGGCAATGTGTAATTGACTTCCGGGACAACTTCGCCTCCGCCAATTCGTACCCCGTGCCCCGCCTTCACGACACGCGGGGCATGCCCCATGCGCATGGCCTGCCAGTCGCTGTAAGCCAGTGTCATCCCTACCTCCGCTGGTGTTGGTTCTGCGTTGCCGTTTGGAAAAAGCCGCCAGGGCCCTGCCAGAAGCCCGGGCAGCACTTTCGGTCAACGTCTCACCTCAAGCTGAATTTACCCCCTTCCGGGCGGAAAAACAAGGAGTCGCATCGTGGGATCCCCCTTTTCTCGCGCAGACGCGTGAAATTTCCCTCCGGAAACTGGCTTCTTCGGCTTAGAAGTGAGCGTCGTGGAACCTCCTACCCGGGACCCAAAACTTCGGGTTCCGAGAATGTGCACCACCTGAAGGGGGTGTTCAAGCTGGTGCACCGCGCAGCGATTTCACAGTGCACTTCGAAACGTGTAGCGACCGCACCCTGCTTCCCAAAGTCGAAACACGGCAGATCCTCGCCATCCCGGACACCTGTGCTGAAACAAACGGCCGGTGCAGGCAGACGTGTGAACGCGAGCAACAGCGGAACACCAACAAAAAAGCCGACCTCGTGTGTCCGAAGTCGGCCGTAGCCTTCATCGTTGACGAACCGAACCTTACGAAACGCTCTCCAGCGAACGCAGTTTGACCAGCAAACGGGAAAGGATGTCCTCCTCCGGTAGGCGGGATTTTCCGGCCGGTCTGGCGCGTGTGATCCGAACAACGTCCTGCTCCGGCAGCTCGGCCTGCAAAGCATGAGCCAGATGCGTTACCCAAGAGGCGAAATCGTCCAGCCCAGCCTCCTCGTACTCAGCCCGCAGGGAGACAAGATCAGCCAACGTGTCTTCCCATTGGCCCAGGCCGAACTTGGCCATGATTCGGCCCCACCGGCACGCACGGGCCCGATCCTGCAGTCCCGCTTTTTCGTAAGCGCGGCGGGCTTCCGAAAAGTGCGCCAGCGCCTCCTCGTACTGCTCGGCCTCGAGCTCCACGAGCCCCAGACGGTAGCGAACAACAGAACGTTTGCGGTCACCCAGCGGCAGGAGGTTCAAGGCCTCAATCAGGCGGGCGCGGGCGTTCTCTACATTCCCTTCGGTGAGGTAGAGATCCGCCTCGAGCACCAGATCCGTGATCCTGTCCATCGTAGCCTCTTCGATCTTGCGGTTGCTACGCCTGGCCAGCTCTGACTTTTCTTCCTGAATCATCGGCTTGTCCATGGCATCCTACCCTCGCGTCGTCCCACCCCCTGCCGACCACAGTCTTGCAAACAATGTACCGAACGTCTAATCAAAAGATCGACAACTCTGTCGAAATCTTGGCCACGAGAGAACAAAACAACCCTGGGCTCATCCAGGGTTGCAGTTCATCCTGTTTGTGCTTAAAGCTCGCCGCGCAATTTCTTCAACTGGTACTCAGCCAGAGCGCGCCAACGAGAGTTCTTGGCCGCCATCCGGTAGTACTTTTCCGCTTCCTGGGTCCGTCCCAGCGCCTGGGCTGCTCGACCGGCCTCGTAGGCTGCTGGAGCGTAGCGGCCGTGCCGCAGTTCCAGGCACTTCTTCGCGGCCTCCAGTGCCTTCTCGTGCTTGCCCATTGCGTTGTAAACCTCAGCAAGCCTGTAGTAGGCCTGGTAGTACTTCGGATTGAACGAAACCGCGTTTTCGAGCGCCTGGACCGCATCCGCGTACTTGCCCATCTGCTTTAGCGCGATCCCGAGGCTCGTGTAGGCCAGGTAGTAGTCTGGCTTGATCTGCGTGGCTTTGCGAAAGGCATCCGCTGCCTCAGCGTACTTTTTCTGCTGGAGCAAAATCCGGCCCATCTCGTAGTAGGCCTTGGCGTTGGCCGGATTTGCCGCAATCGCCTCTTTGTAAACCTTCAGGGCCTCGTCTTTCCGACCCAGGTCAGCCAGCGTTTTGCCAAGCGCGAAGATCGCTTTGTCGTAGGTCGGGTTGATTGCGATGGCCTTGCGGAAAGCCGCGATGGCATCTTCCCACTTGCGCAGCTTCTTGTAGGCGAGTCCCATGCCGTAGTACGCGCGGTAGTGGGTCGAATCGAGGGCAATGGCCTGTTTGTACTTCTCGAGGGCAGCTTCGTACTCACCCTTCTTCATGAGCGTGTTGCCCTCGTTGTACAGGCGCTTCACTTCCGCGGAACGTTTGCCGCTTGCTGCAGCCTCGATTTTCTTGAGTGCTTGTTTCGCTTGCTGATTCTGGGGGTTAACGGCGAGGGCCTGTCGGAAGGCGTCTGCGGCTTCTTTCAGTCGGTTCAGCTTGGAGTAGGCGAGACCCAGTCCGTAGTAGGCCTCGTCATCCTTGGGATTCAGTTTCAGCGATTCCAGATACTTTTGAATCGCCTGGTCGTAGTTTCCTTTGTCGTAGGCAGCTCGCGCCTCCTCGTACAGTTTACGAGCTTTCTTCTGATCGCCCGTGCTCTGAGCGAGTGCCACGCTGCCGCTCAGCAGAACTCCAGCGAGAAGCAACGCCACCAAACTCTGCCCCGTCCATCGGAGGATCCTCATTCGGCCTCCCTCCTTAGTTCGTCTGTCTTTCCGATTTTCAGCCTCGGTCTGCGCCCTCCTGCGCGTGGTCACCTGCTGACGACCTCACTTGGTGCGGAAGGCGGGATTCGAACCCGCACGCCCTTACGGGCACTGCCCCCTCAAGACAGCGTGTCTACCAGGTTCCACCACTTCCGCACAAAACGTTCTTCGAAACTACCGCAAAGCGGCCTATTTTGCAGAATCCGAACTTGCTCCCGGCTGAGCACCGAACTGCTGCACCGGCACCGCCGGCAAGTTAGCTGCCGGACCCGCGATTTTCTTCCGTTGCTTGGCGACCAGGCTTTCGCGGCCGCCACCTCCGCGAACGATCATTGCAAGCAGCAGCGACATCACCAGAAACAGGGTGGCCAGGATCGTGGTCATCTTGCTGAGAAACGTTGCCGCTCCCCGGCCGCCGAACACGGTACCCATGTTCGAGCCGCCAAACACACCAGCCAGACCGCCACCCTTGCTGGACTGAAGCAGAATCACGGTCGTCAGGGCAAAACAAACCAGGATGTAGATTGCCAAAAGCAGTGCAAACATGAGTTCCTCACGATCTTTGCGATGCTGCTCGAACGATCTCGTAGAAGGACTCGGCCTTCAGACTGGCCCCGCCTACCAGGGCGCCGTCCACGTCCGGCTGGCTCATGAGTTCGGCGGCGTTGTCCGGCTTCACGCTCCCACCGTACTGAATTCGCACGGCCTCGGCCGTGTCTTCGCCGAACATCTTCGCCAGGAGCTCACGTATGAAACGATGAACCTCCTGCGCCTGTTCCGGAGTGGCGTTTACGCCGGTCCCGATGGCCCAAACAGGCTCGTAAGCGATGATCATCTGCTTGGCCTGATCAGCCGTAATGTCTGCCAGACCCTCTCGCACCTGAATCTCAACTACAGCCTGTGTGATGCCGGCCTGCCGCTGTTCAAGGCGCTCGCCCACGCACATGATCGGTGTCAGCCCGGCTGCAAATGCCTTTTTCAGCCGCTTGTTCACCGTGGCGTTCGTCTCGCCGAAGTACTGCCGGCGTTCTGAATGCCCCAAGATCACGTAACTGCAGCCGGCGGACAGCAACATTCCCGCCGAGATCTCGCCCGTGTACGCGCCGGCATCCTCCCAGTACATGTTTTGAGCGCCCAGGCCAATCTTGCTCCCGGCGATCACATCCCGCACCGGAACCAGATCCACAAACGGCGGGCAAACAACCACATCTACGTCGTCAACAGGGCCTTGAGCCAGTTTTTCTTTCAAAGAACGAACGAGATCGACCGCCTCATCGACGGTCTTGTTCATTTTCCAGTTTCCGGCTACGATCTTGCGTCTCATCGTCCCTTTCCTGATGTCCGCGGCACTCTCTCGTGCCGCGGACACCCAATCTGATCAACCCAGAAGCCTAAGTCCAGGTTCCCGGCTACCTTAGCGCTCAACCGATCTCGATCAGCTTCTGCGCCACGTCGACCACGCGGGTCGAGTAACCGAGCTCGTTGTCGTACCAGGAAACCACCTTCACCATGTTGTTGTCGAGAACCATCGTCATCTTCGAATCGAAGATCGACGAGTGGCGATTGCCGATGATGTCCGTGGACACGATCGGATCTTCACAGTACTCCAGGATGCCCTTTAGTGCGCCTTCGGCAGCCGCTTTCATGGCGTTGTTCACGTCGTCGGCCGTCACGTTCTTGTCCAGTTCGGCGACGAAATCCACAACGGCGCCATCCGGCACAGGCACACGCATGGCGATCGCGTTCAGCTTGCCGTTCAGCTCCGGGATCACCTTGCCGACCGCCTTGGCCGCACCCGTCGTCGTCGGGATGATCGACATGGCAGCTGCCCTCGCTCTGCGCAGATCCTTGTGCGGCAGATCCAGAATGCGCTGATCGTTGGTGTACGCGTGCACCGTGGTCATGAGGCCGCGGCGAACGCCAAAGTTGTCGTGCAGCACCTTCACCACAGGCGCAAAGCAGTTCGTGGTGCAGGAAGCGTTGGAGACAATCTTGTGCTCGGGGGTGAGAATGTTGTCGTTAACACCCAGCACAACCGTGGCGTCCACCTCGTCTTTGGCCGGCGCGGTGAGCAGTACCTTCGGGGCGCCAGCCTGGAGGTGCATTTCCAGCTGAGCTTTCTTGCGGAAAACGCCCGTGGACTCGATCACCAGGTCCACACCCAGCTCCTTCCACGGCAGCTTGGAAGGATCGCGCTCGGCCGAAATCTCGATGCGCTTGCCATTCACCACGATGGCGTCGCCATCCGGGTACACCTCGCCGTTGAAACGACCGTGAACGCTGTCGTACTTCAGGAGGTGGGCCAGCGTTGCTGCGTCTGTGATGTCGTTGATGCGAACGATCTCAAAAGCGTCTCTCTCCAGAGCGATCCGGAAAACGAGACGTCCGATGCGCCCAAAACCGTTGATTGCTACACGTGCCATCGCTACCTCCTGTCGCTGAGCTTGCTATTCGCTTTTCACCTTACCCGCGCAACCCAAAACGTGCAGCTTGCGACGGACCATTTCACGGATGGCATCACGAGCCGGACCCAGGTACTTGCGAGGGTCGAAGTTCTCGGGATGTTCGTGGAACTCACGCCGGATCGTTGCCGTCATGGCCAGGCGCAGGTCCGTGTCGATGTTCACCTTGCACACGCCACTCTTGGCGGCTTCCTTGATCATCTCTTCGGGCACACCCTTGGCACCGGGCAGGTTGCCACCGTACTTGTTGCACTCCTCCACGAACTCCTGCAAAACGCTGGAGGCGCCGTGCAGCACAAGCGGAAAGCCGGGCAACCGTTTTTCGATTTCGTGCAGCCTCTCGAAATCCAGTTTCGGCTCGCCTTTGAACTTGTACGCCCCGTGACTGGTGCCAATGGCGATGGCCAGCGAATCGCAGCCGGTGCGTTCTACAAACTCAGCGGCCTGATCCGGGTCCGTGAACACAGCGTCCCGTTCGGCCACGCTCACGTGCTCTTCGATGCCAGCCAGACGCCCCAGTTCCGCTTCCACGGGAATCCCGTGCGAGTGGGCGTACTCGACGCAGCGCTTGGTCAACGCCACGTTCTCTTCAAAAGGCAGGTGCGACCCGTCGATCATCACGGAAGTGAAGCCGCCGTCCACGCAGGCCTTCACAAGCTCAAAGCTGTCCCCGTGATCCAGATGCAAGGCGATGGGCACATCTGTGATCTCGAGAGCAGCTTCGACGAGCTTCATGATGAACTCGTGGCGTGCGTACTTGCGAGCACCCTTCGAGACCTGCAGAATCAGGGGAGCGCGCTCCTCGTGAGCAGCTTCGACGATGCCCTGGACAATCTCCATGTTGTTGATGTTGAACGCTCCGATGGCGTAGTGGCCCTCGTAAGCGTCTTTGAACATTTGGTGAGTCGTCACTAACGGCATGGTGAACCTCCCCGAAATTGAAGGGTTTCACTGCAGCGGTCGGGGCAATACAAAAGAAGACGTCGGCGACCGACCGTCAACGTCTTCGTTCTCTCGATGTTGACGCACTGCTCCCCCGCTTTGAGGCACAACTTTACAAAAAAAATGCGAAACAGTCAAGCTATTTCAAACTCGCATTTCTCTTTTTTCTCGGTCCTTAGGGCCGCTCACTACAGCGCTTGCGGGAATGAGCACACCCCCTGCTGCGCCCACTGTGCCGCATCTGCAGCGCTACTTCTGCCGACCGCGGCCACGAACCTTTGCCTTGTCGGTCAACCCGTAACGCGCCAGCTTTGCGTAGAGCGTCTTACGATCGATCCCGAGCATTTTGGCTGCCTGGGCCTTGTTCCAGCCCAAGCGGCGAAGGGTCTGCTCAATGTAGTCGCGCTCGACCTGCCACAGCGGCCGAATCCCGTGCGCACCACCTGGCGGAGCCTGTTCGGCTGCTTCCACAATCCACTCCGGTAAACTTGAGAGTCGTAGCGTGTTGCTTTCTTCCAGAACCATGGCCCGTTCGATCGTGTTTTCCAGTTCGCGCACGTTGCCCGGCCAATCGTAGCGCAACAGCACTTCCTGCACTTCTTCGCTGATGGCCACAACCGGCTTGTGCATTCGGGAAGCAAAACGCTGCAAAAAGTACTCGGCCAGCGG
>JAADFT010000107.1 GCA_013152765.1 Calditrichota bacterium
GTTCGTTCTCGAAGAACGAGGTGGAGTTTTTCCTGGACTACGTCAGCTGCCAGGAAGAAGCGGACCTGAAATTCAACGACGCCGTTTGCGAATGGGGCCTCAACCTGGCGAATGAACTCGACCGTCTTCTGAAGCTCGCCGACCAGCTTTAATCCTGCTGCGTCCGAGATTAGTTGAGCTTTCCAGGATTTGGCTCCCTCCAGGGGCCGAGTCTTTGCGCAGCCCGGGGATTTGATCCCGGACGGGGGGACCACCTCGTGCCTTTCGCCTTAGTTCGACAAATCTAACGTGGCAGGCGTAGCTGCTGTTTACCCCCTGATCTGTTCTGCGAAAGTCTGTTCTTACCGACAGTCCTCGCTTCCCGTTTTTCTTGCAAAGTGCGAGAGTGTTCCGCTGCAGATCAGCCCACGAGCTGTGCGGGCTTTTAGCAAGTTGCTCTCTGCGGGCGGCTGTGCGGTTGCGTCCAGGACAGAGAACTGAAACTTTCTCCCTTGCTCGCCGTAGTCCCAATTGCGCAGGCAGCAGCGAAGAGGAACCGTTCGGAGGAGGCGCAGGCAATGAGGAGGGTGCTGGCGGTCAGCGTACTGCTCGTTTTCCTTCTGCCGACGTTTGGAAGGGCGTCCGAGGCGAGGTTCGAGGAGACGAAGACCTTCAAGTTTCGCCCCGGCGGCAAGCTTACGATTCGTGCCCTGGACGGGAGCATTTCGGTGCGCACCTGGGGGCGACGGGAAGTGCGGGTTCACTACAAGAAAACGGCGTGGGGGCATTCCCGTCGCAGGGCCGAAGAGCGGCTCGACGACCTGGACGTGCGTTTCCACGAGTACGGAGACGAGCTGGAAATTGTCGTGGATGACTGGCGCTCGGGCAGGGAGCTCAGCTTTTGGGACCTGTTCAACCCGGAAACGTGGCGCGGTTCAAATGGAGGCGCGCAGGTGAAGTTCGAGATCACTGTGCCTGAAGAAACGGACCTGGACATTTCCGCTGACGACAGCGATGTGGACGTACGCCGTCTGGACGGGGAGGTGGACATCCGCGTGGACGACGGAGACGTGGAGCTGCAGGACGTTGGCGGCCCCGAAATCCGGGTTGAGACCGACGCAGGTGACGTCGATTTGTACAAGGTGGACGTGAGCGACGGTCTGGTGGAAATTTCCACCGACGAGGGTGAAGTGCAAATCGAGAACGCCCGAATCGCGGAACTGGAAACGGAAACTGACGAGGGCGACGTTGCTGTTCTGAAATCGAAAGTGGAACGCCTGTCTGTGCGGACGGACGAAGGCCAGGTCGAGCTGGACGTTGAGCCGGTGGGGCGTGCACGCTACCGCGTGGTTACGGAGCAGGGAGACGTCATTCTTTCGCTGCCGGAGGACGGGGACTACGACTTCGATCTTGAAACGGACACCGGCCGGATCCACTCGGAGTTTGACGTGGAAATTGAAGAAACGGACCGCGGAGAACGGGTGTCGGCCACAGTCGGCCGGGGCAAACACCGAATCAGTGTGTACTCGGACGACGGCGACATCTTCCTGGAGAGGAGGTAAGTCGAAATGTCCCGCCTTTTGCGTGTGTTTGGTGTGCTGGGACTGGCGGCACTGCTTGCTGGCTGCGTGGACTACCGGCAGCGGATTGTTTTGCAACCCGACGGCAGCGGCACTGTGGAGGTTCGACTCGACGCACCCAAAGATGTGAACTGGGAGATGAACAGTGGTTTGCGCCTGCCAAAGGGTGACGAAGAAGAGATCTGCGCCGAAATCGAGAAAAGGTACAGCCGCCCCCACGTTCGGGTTGAATCGTGTGAGGTGCGAGTGGTCGACAACAGGCGGAAGACCCGGTTTACGCTGTCGTTCGACAATCTCGAAGACCTGTCGGGACTTGACCTGATGACCGGCAAGTGCACCTTCCAGCTGCGGCGGAACGGAGGCCTGGAAGTCCGTCGTGTGATCGACCTCGACGATTCCTCCGACTGGGAGAGCGACGACACGGGGTTCGCCAAGTGGGTGAAGGAACGACTGGACGAAGACGTTTTCTCGAAAATTCACTTCCGGTTTGAGATCGTTTTCCCCGAGCGGGTTGAGGAGACAAATGCCGACTGGGTGCGTGGCAAGAAGGTTGCTGTGTGGCGTTACACACTGGCAGATCTGGTGGGCCGCGGCAAAGTGATCCAGTTTGCTGCCGGAAAGTAGCCTGACAAACCGGACCGGAACCTGCGCACGAAAGAGGATTTCACTGTGACACGCAACGAACTTCTGCGGTGGGCTGACAATGCTCCGCTGTACCCCGTCGACATTGGCCGCTGGCTAACGCTTGGGTGGCACGTTCTGGCAGCCGACCTGTTCGGCTGGATTTTGCTGACGATCGTCTACGGCGCTGTTCAGGTAGTCGCCAGCAGCACCGGAATCGGGGTTTTGCTCATCCTCGGTCCCCTGGAAGTAGGCCTGTACGCCGTGATCCTGACCCGCTTGCGGCGCGGTACGCTGGAGATTGGCGAGCTCGGGCGCGGCTTTAGCAAATTCATCCCGGCGTTCCTGGCCGGATGTTTCGTGGGGGTGCTTGCCACTTTCGGTCTCATACTGCTCTTCTTTCCAGGGCTCGTGGTCCTGGCGCTGTACCTGTTCACCTTCGCGCTGATCAGCGACCTGGACATCGACTTCTGGACAGCGCTGGAAGTGAGCCGCAAGGTCGTGGCGCGGCGCTGGCTCGACTGGACACTGTTTGTGCTCGTCCAGACGTTGCTGCTCGTCGCCGGGGCCGCGTTCTGCGGTGTGGGCTTGCTGCTCGTTTTCCCCTGGATCAAAATTTCCACGGCTGTTGCTTACGAAGAAGTGTTTGCACCGGTGCTGAGTGAACGCCAGGTTTCCTGAGCTGCGGGCTGGGCGACATCGACCGTCTCTGTTTTTTGTGCGTAACCTGGCGAGAAAACTGTTGATTAGGCCGCTCGAAATTCCTATCTTGGTGCCTTCGTGGAAGCCCTTCCGTTGTGATGTTGGGGACCTTGGTCGAAAGGACTGGACGTGGGCACCGTTTACCTTGCAATTGGCATTCACAACCACCAGCCGGTCGGGAATTTTGACTTCGTCTTCGAAGACGCCTACCAGCGTGCTTACCTTCCGTTCTTAGAAGCCCTCGAGCGCCATCCTGGAATTCGCGTGGCGCAGCACTACACTGGCATCCTTCTGGATTGGATCGAAAAGCACCATCCGGATTTTCTGGAACGACTGGCGGCTCTGGTGAAACGCGGTCAGGTCGAAATGATGACAGGTGGGTTCTACGAGCCCATCCTCCCGATCATTCCCGACCGCGACAAACTCGGGCAGATTCGCAAGTTGACTGACTACATCCGCGATCACTTCGGCGTGAGCCCGCGGGGACTGTGGTTAGCGGAGCGGGTCTGGGAACCGCACCTGCCGCGCCCACTCCGCGAAGCTGGGGTGGAGTACGTGGTCATCGACGACTCGCATCTGAAGTACTCCGGCCTCCGGGAGGAAGACCTGAGCGGCTACTTCCTGACCGAGGAAGCTGGTTACCCCGTGAACATTTTCCCGATCGCGGAGCGCCTGCGCTACACCATTCCGTTCCGGCCGGTGGAGGAAACGCTGGATTTTCTGGGAGCTCTGGCCGAGCGAGGCGGCTCGCCGCTGGCGGTGTTCGCGGACGACGGCGAAAAGTTCGGCGTGTGGCCGGGCACGTTCAAACACTGCTACAGCGACGGCTGGATCGAACGCTTTTTCCGGGCCCTGGAGGAAAACAGCTCCTGGATTAAGCTGGTCCACTTTTCGGAAGCGCTCGACACCCTGAAACCGGCCGGTCGCGTTTACCTGCCGACCGCTTCCTACCGCGAGATGATGGAGTGGGCTCTGCCTGCGAAGGCCATTCACGAGTACGAGGATTTCGAGGCCCGGTTGAAGGAGAGCGGCCTCTTCGACCGCTACAAGCCGTCTACCACGAGCTCATTCTGGCGGAATTTCCTGGCCAAGTACGAAGAGTCGAATCATTTGCACAAAAAGATGCTGTACGTGAGCCGCAAGGTGAAAGACGCGGCGGCACGCTACGGCGACGTGGAGGCGGTCCTGAAAGCGCGCGACCACCTGTGGGCCGGGCAGTGCAACTGTCCTTACTGGCACGGTGTGTTCGGCGGGCTTTACCTCACGAATCTGCGCTACGCCGTCTACCACGAGCTCATTCTGGCGGAGGAGAAAGAGATCGAAGCGCTGGAGCGCCGTGGCGAGACAAGCTGGGTGCGCAAAGAAGAGCTGGACTTCGACGGAGACGGCCACCGCGAGTTGATCGTGGAGACGCCGGTGCTGAACCTGGTGTTTTCGCCGCAGCATGGCGGCAGCCTGGTGGAGCTGGACTACAAGCCCACGGCCATCAACCTGCTGGACACGATGACGCGGCGCGAGGAAGGGTACCACCGCAAGCTGCTTCAACTCGCGGAGCAGAAGAAGTCGGGAGGCGGCGACGGCGTAGCCAGCATTCACGACCTCCTCGCTGTGAAAGAGCAGGGTCTCGAGAAGAAGCTCGTGTACGACTGGTACCGTCGAGTTGCCCTGATTGATCACTTCCTGAATCCGGACACGACGCTGAAGGCTTTCTCCCGTTCGCAGTACGGCGAAGACGGCGACTTTGTGCTTGAGCCGTACACGTTCGAGACCAAAGAGGAAGGCGGGCTGGTTACGGTCGAGCTGCGGAGAAAGGGTACCGTGTGGGCGGGCGGAGCAGCGCATCCGGTAGAATTGCAGAAGGCGGTTACGGTTCGCCCGGACAGTCAGGAACTGGATGTCCGCATTCGCATTAAAAACGACGGTCAGGACTCTGCGAAGCTCTGGTACGGTAGCGAGTGGAACTTCGCTCTGCTCGCGGGCAACGCGCCGGATCGGTACTTCGAAATCCCCGGACGGTCGCTTCGCCAGCGGCATCTGGCCAGCACGGGTGCTGAGCCGGATGTGGAGGAAATTGACCTGGTGGACGAATGGCAGAAGCTGAAAATCCGGATGCGCCTGAGCCCGCAAGCCGAGGTGTGGCGTTTCCCGGTGGAGTCGGTGTCGATGTCGGAAGCCGGGTTTGAACGCGTCTACCAGAGCAGCGTGGTGCTGCCGCTGTTCCGTCTGGATCTGGAGCCTGGCCAGGTCTCGGAAATCAGGATTCGCTTGATTTTTGAATCGTTGGGGTAAGCTGCTGTTTAACTTTTGTTTCGCAGGAGTGCGGGTCGGATGAAGTTGAGAAGAAAAACGGCGCTGGTGCTGGTTGGAGTGGTTCTGCTCGGTCTGGTCGGGTCGGGACTCGGGTCGCAGCTTGTCAACACAACCCAATCGGCGATCAGCCGGATCAAGAAAATCATCGAAGTTTTTCAGATTGTCGAACGCTACTACGTCGAAGAGCCGGACGAAGACAAGATGGTGAAGGGGGCCATCTCCGGCATGCTGGAGACCCTGGACCCGCACTCGGTCTACATCCCGAAGAAGTCGCTGAGCAAAATGACCGAGCAATTTGAGGGCTACTTCTACGGGATCGGCATCGAGTACGTGGTTCAGAACAAGATCATCACAGTGGTTTCGCCGATCGTGGGCGGCCCGGCCGAGCGTCTCGGCATCCGGCCTGGGGATCAGATCATCAAGATCAACGGAGAATCGGCTTACGGCCTCACGGAAGACGAGGTGATGAGCAAGCTGCGCGGCCCAAAGGGCACACGTGTCACAGTGACCATTCGTCGGCCTGGTGTGCGCGAGCCTTTTGACGTGGTGATTGTGCGCGACAAGATCCCCATCTACAGCGTAACCGCCGCCTTCATGCTCGACGACAGCACGGGCTACGTCTACCTGGGACGGTTTGCTCGCACCACGGCAGAGGAGCTGGAGGCCGCTCTCAACAAGCTGGAAGGCAAAGGTGCCAGGAGGATGTTGCTCGACCTTCGCCTTAATTCCGGTGGTTACCTGGACGAAGCGGTAGCGGTGGCGGACAAATTCCTGCCGGGCGGCAAACGAATCGTGTACACACGGGGCCGCATTCCCTCTGCCAACGAGGATTTCTACTCCACGGATGAAGCGACGCATCCGATGTACCCGCTCATCGTGCTGGTGGATCACGGTTCCGCCAGCGCTTCCGAAATTGTGGCCGGTGCTTTGCAGGACTGGGACCGCGCTTTGATCGTGGGCGAAAGAACGTTCGGCAAGGGGCTGGTGCAGGCTCAATTCCGGCTTCGGGATGGTTCGGCCGTCCGGGTCACCACGGCCAGGTACTACACCCCGAGCGGGCGACTCATTCAGAGGAGTTACGACAAAGGGCTGTACGAGTACTACCGCGAAGCCTACGACGACAGTCTCGCGGCGATTCCCGACACTTCGGGCGGGGTTTTCCTGACGGCTGGCGGCCGCAAGGTGTACGGGGGCGGCGGAATCTCGCCCGACGTCTACATCCCCTCGGGCAAGATGTCGCGATTCACGGGCGACCTGGTGCGTCGGCGGCTGTTCTTCGAGTTTGGCTCGCAGTGGGCTGCCGCTCACAAAGACGTCGGCGGCGATTTTCAGGCGTTTCGGCGTGGTTTCCGCGTGGATGACGCCCTTCTGGCGGATTTCCGCGCGTTCATCGTAAAAGAGGGCGTGAAGGTCCCGGAAGACGTCTGGCAGAAAGATCGTCGCCTGATTGCGAATTTCATCAAAGCGGAAATCGCGCGGCACCTGTGGGATTCGGAGAAGTACTACATCATCCGCACGGAAGCGGACACCCAGTTGCAGAAGGCGCTGGTGTACTTCCCGGAGGCGCGACAGCTTGCCAGTGCTCACTACGGCACGGCCAGTGGGAACTGAGGCTGCATTGCAGCTGGCAAGCAAGTTGGGCGCGCGGGTGGAGGACAGATTGGCACCGGCCACGTAGGAACTGCACACGAGGACGCCCGATCCACCGTGTCAGCTGGTTCGGCGAACGAGCCACGGGCGGGATGGTGGAAATCGAGGTCTCCTGGGAAAGTTTCGCAGATGAAATAAGCCTGAAAACCAAAAAAACTGTTGACTTTTAAGGGGCTTTTGGTTAAACTGGCGTTGGTCGAGTGGGTCCAACTGTCACAAAGTTCAGGTTGTTAACAAAGGAGGATTAGGTAGGATGGTCGATCTATTCATCCAGGGCGGCGGGTTCATGTGGCCGATCTTAGCGCTGCTGGTGCTCGGTATTGCCATTAGCCTGGAGCGCCTGTGGACGTTGACACGCGCATCGATCAACACCCGCAAGTTCATCGCCAAGATCCGTGATGCACTGAAGGAAGGTGGCGTTGAGGCTGCCATTGAAGTGTGCGCGAACACACGAGGCCCGGTGGCCTCGATTTTTCATGCCGGTCTGCTGCGCGCCGACCAGGGTGTTGAGGCCGTCGAGAAGGCCATCATGAACGCCGGTACCGTCGAGATGGCTTTTCTGGAGCGCGGTCTGATCTGGTTGGCGACGATCATCAGCCTGGCCCCGATGCTCGGATTTACCGGAACGGTTTGGGGAATGATCCTGTCCTTCCGCGCCATTGAAGAGGCGAACGACATTTCCCCGGCCATCGTGGCGCACGGTATCGCCGTCGCTCTGTTGACCACCCTGTTCGGTCTGGTTGTGGCTATCACGATTCAGATTGCCCACAACTACTTCGTCTCGAAGATCGATCGTCTGGTGGTTGACATGGAGGAAGGTTCGTTCGAGCTGGTCGACAGCCTGATCGAACTGCAGAAGAAGTCTGGCAAGTCCTCCTGATGCGGAGGTGAGTGAGAATGCTTCTCGGAAAACGCAAAAGAGAGCGGTCTGCTGAGATTCCGACCGCATCGCTTGCGGACATCTCGTTCCTGATCCTGACGTTTTTCCTGTTGACGACCACGATCAACATCGACAAGGGTCTTGGTCTGACTTTGCCGGCCAAAGGCGAGCAGAAGAAGGTTCGCAAAGAGAATGTGACCAACCTTCTGATCAACGCTCGCGGCCAGGTGCTTCTCGACGGGCAAATGGTAGACATTTCCCAGATCAAGCAGATCATCCGCGACAAACTGGCCGAGCGACCGCAGTTGATCGTGTCGGTGAAGACGGATCGGAACACAAAGTACGATGTCTACATTAAAGTATTGGACCAGTTAAAGCAAGCGGGTGCAACGCGAATCTCAATAGCCGAACCGGAGTAGCGAGACAGCGGCTATCACTATGTCGTTGTACTTAGCTTTTGGAGAGTGAAGGCGTGAGCGAGAAATTCCAGCGAAAGGGCAAGGTCAGCACATCCATTCCGACCGCGTCGATGCCGGACATCATCTTCATGCTGCTCCTGTTTTTCATGGTCACGACGACCATGCGCGAGGCTACGGGACTGCCGGTGAATCTCCCGGCTGCCAAGAAAATCGAAAAACTCCCCGGGCGTCGCGGTGTGGCGTCGATTTACGTGGACAAGCAGGGGCGGATTTCGATCGACGACAAGCTGGTGCAGGTGAAGGATATTGCCAGCATCATGTACAACAAGCGAATTGACGCCCTGCACCCGTTGAAGGTGGTGTCGCTGCGGATCGACAAAGAAGTGAACATGGGATTGGTAACAGACATTCATGAACAACTGCGTAAGGCCGACGCACTCAATGTTAGCTACTCGGCCAAATACGCAGGCGATTGAGGTGATGAGCCATGGCACGTTGGGTTAATCCCAAGGTCAATCTGAAACGCAAGTACAAGAAGGCGATCGAGCTCTCGCTCGTCCTGGCTCTCGCTCTGATGACGGCGACCTTGCAGGCGTTCAAAGTCTTCCAGGTCGAGAAGAAGCAGGAGAAGGTCGAGATCAAGAAGCTCGAAGTGGAAGAGATCCCGCCGACGGAGCAGCAGCGGGCGACGCCTCCACCTGCCCGTCCGGCGGTGCCGATCGAGAGCGAGGACGAGGATATTCCTGAAGACGAAACGATCGCCAGCACCGAGCTCGACCTGTCTGAGCTTCCGCCTCCTCCGGAAAAACCGCCGGAAGAGGAGGAGGATGTTACCCCGATCTTTGTGGCATACGACTCGCCGCCGGAGCCCATTGGTGGCTTCGAGGCCATCCAGCGACATCTGAAGTACCCGGAGATCGCGCGGAAGGCCGGTGTTGAGGGTCGCGTGATTGTGCACGTGCTTGTGGATGAACACGGCAACGTGGTTGCGACCAAGATCCTGAAGTCGCTCGGCAACAACGGTTGCGATGAGGCAGCAGTCGCGGCCATCAAGAGCGTGAAGTGGAAACCGGCCATGCAGCGCGACCGTCCGGTGAAGGTCTGGGTAGCAATTCCGGTGATCTTCAAGCTCAAATAGGCTGCCCGGAAATCGAGGAAAACAGCGAGGCGGTGCCCCGACGGGTACCGCCTTTTTGCTGATGGGTGCCTGACGGATGCAGACCCGTTTGGGAAAGAGCCGAAGCTCATTCGTTGCTGCGCTTCTCCTTGCTGTGGTCGTGAAGGGCTGCATCAATCCCTTTGCGCCCAGATTACGCGAAGGGGAAGAGGGGGAACTTCTCGTCACCGAACAAAAGACCCCCGAACAGGTGCTTCAAAATTTCGACTACGCCTACACGTTCAAGGATTCCCTCCTCTACGCAGATCTTCTGGACAGTTCTTTCGTGTTCGTGTACTTTGATCCGAACGCCACGCCCAGTGGCCGTTTTGAGTCGTGGGGCCGCGAAGTTGATTTGCGAACGACGGGGCGGCTTTTCCGAGCCTTCGACATCATCGACCTGACGTGGGGCAGCACGGTTTACTACCTTGACGAAGGGGACTACGCAGAGCTGTCAAAATCTTTTCGGCTGAATCTCGTCAGCGAGAGCGGCGACTTCCATGTGAGCGGACACGCCGTGTTTACCTTCCGGTTGTGCCCGTGGGACGGCAAGTGGCGGATCGTTCGCTGGAAGGACGAGTCGGAGTTCTGACGGGCTGGTGTCTGGCAGCCCCGTGGCGGAGCCTTCGACTGAACCGGTGTGGAAGCCGAGAAAAGCGAGTAGCCGGCAGGAATCTCTGAGCCAGGATGACAACCCAGGATCGGGAGGTCAGATTTTGGCACGCTAACCCCCTCCGAAACGGAAATTCCCTGAGGTTTGACGACAAAAAAAACTGCTTGCCAGGGGAACCTGAACCTGCGGCGGGCGTTTTAATCTCCTAATCCGGATACAAAAGCACCGGATTATCTTAAAGGTTCACTGGCATCCAGTCTGACGGTCGTCAATTGAAGCAGGAAGAGGGAAGTCCAAATGAACCAAAGCATGACACGGGGCCAGTTTGAGGCTCTTGTTCGCCCCCTCCTTGATTCGCTGCATCATGTGGCTCTTCGGTTGACCAGGAACAAACAGGACGCTCAGGACCTGGTTCAGGATGCGTGCCTTCGCGCGTACATGTTTTCCCACCGATTCGAACACGGAACGAACTTCCGCGCCTGGATCTTCCGGATTTTGATGAACACCTTCATCAACGAGTACCACCGGCGACGGCGTCGCCCGCAGGAGATCGACTTACAGCGGGTTGAGTACCTGCTCCAAGGGCACTCCCCTCGGATGTTCGAGGGCCCGCCGGACGCAAGCCGTGAGCGCATTGCCGACGCGGTTGACGACGCCGTTCGCGAGGCGCTGGAAGACCTTTCGCCCGAGTTCCGACGTGTGGTGCTGCTGGCAGATGTGGAAGGTTACACCTACAAGGAAATCGCTCAGACGCTACGAATCCCGATTGGCACGGTGATGAGCCGCCTCTCGCGTGGCCGCAAACGGTTGCAGGAGGCGCTGGTTGGCTACGCGGTGTCGCAGGGCTACGTGCGCAGGCGCACCGAGAACCGCGTGGCCCCACGCTACGCTCTCGCAAGTTGAAACTGTGACTTTGCGCCTGTCTGAACCGCACAGGACGGCTTTGTTACCCGGATCAAGTCGCAAG